>NZ_LZHB01000027.1:0-11614 GCF_001690345.1 Gilliamella sp. Gris3-2 | reverse complement strand
TAACTGATTTTCTTAGGACTGGGATATATTTGGGATTAAAAGTAGAGTTACCAGAGAAAGAAATATATTCTATTTTTCAAAAAAAAGATTTGGGTAAAAAATATTATTTTGATAAATTTAAAAAAAGTGAAGGTTTTTCTTATTTTTACGATTCACTGGAAATAATGGTTGTTAATTCCAAGATATATTCAATAGGATTTGATTTAGCTCGTCATCCAGTTACTTTATTGAATAATATAATCATATATTCTGAAACAAGTTTTGAACTTATTATGAAATATCTTGATATTGCTGATATAAATTGGTCTTTTGAAAAACAATATTGTTATAGTCGCGAATTAACAATCAAAACCGAAGGAAATGTTTTAATTGGTTGTGTATATGATAAAGGCAATTATTGGCTATCAAAATTCAAAACATTACAAAAAGTAAAAGGGGATTTTCTACTTTTTGACTGTACTATTTAAGGGAATAGTTACAATTGCAAAGATGAGTTAATAGCCAAAGCAGAAGAAATTGGTGTCTATGATTAATGCCGACAAGTTAAGGGATTTATTAATATTTATAATACAGGTAATCCCATAAATCGATTTTGGGGAAAACGCCTAATGATATTTTTAAAGGATCATTTCAACCATGGAGAGTAAACTTGCCGATGTTTTTCTACAGACTTTTTAGCAAGGACCAATTAAGCAACCAACCATCGCCATAGGAATAAAAATTGGAAATATAATCAAACCAATCATATCGCCCTGGATGTCAATATCTGATTCTTTTTTATGATTTGATTTAACTAATACAGTAATTGATTCTGGTAATAAATATTGATCAGATAATGTATTGGATTGCTTATAGAAGTTTCCTTTGGTTTTAAATAGAACTTGATAATAACCATCTCTCAAAATCGATTTTGATTTATATTTCGCTAATAATTTTTTATTGTTTAAGGCTTTTAGCTCAGGAATAAAATTACTATATTGAGCAACAATTTCATCACTTAAATTTTCTTGATAAAATGTAATTGATACACTTTCAATATCATCTTTATTTTCAGCTAAAAAATCATGGTAGCTTTTAAGTTCTAGTATGACTTCGGGACTAGTAAATTGATATGAGTATTCCTTTGATTCAGCAATAATCCCTACACTTTTTTTCAACTTTTAATTTTATAATTGTGTCATTATTAGGCAAAATTTGCGTTTGCTTATTTGCACAACCACAAAGACAAAAAATAAAGATAAAAACAAGTTTTTTCATTAGGGTTTTCTTACTTCAAATATTTAGATAAGGATGAATCATTATTTTATGTTATCCCATTTTCTGTAAACTTATTGATTTTTTTAATATACAAGAATAAGTAAAATTAAAGAACAGACTTTTTGAGCTCCAATCAAATTTTCGATGCTTCTTGTTTGGCTTGATGAATGATGGCTTTAGCTATCCATTGCGATAGTGATATTACATTTTGATCATCAAGTCCCCAGATATCCTTGAGTACCATAAATATTTCAGAACCGTAAATAATTGAAATAGCATAAACTACTTTATCATAAAGCTCATTTGGTAGTTCAGCTTTGAGTGGGGATAATATTGTTGTAAGAGTTTCTTTACGATTACCTCGTACCAATTTTTCGGTTTGTGGTGATAATGATGACCGTTCTGTTGCCCACTGTTGTAATGAAACCCTTAATGCTGCACGTAGCGCCCCTTCATGCTTTAGCATTTGAGGAAAAGCAAAAGCTAAAAAATCATTAATACGTTCTTCTGCATTTTGTTTTTTTGATTGCCAACTAAAAATAGGTTCTAATGAACTTTCTACCACAGCTGTAATTAGAGCACTTTGTGTTGGAAAATAGCGGTATGCTGTTGCTCTGGATATACCCGATTTATCAGCAAGTTCAGTTATGGTAAGCTCACAGCCTTGTTCTAATGCTTCTAATGCAATATTAATTAAACGCTCATAAGTCCGTTTTTTTACGCCAACATATGTTGGGTGCGATACTAAAGTTTTCTGAGTCATTAGGAATATATTTAATTTATCGTAATTTTAAATATGATACTGCATTTTAATAAATTAGTTAAAATTTATCATTTCCTAAAAAAATGAGACTTAAATCTCATTTTTGATATATAATGTATGACAATTAATCACCCTTTTGTTACAAATATTTACCTAATTAACTCATTTAGGAGTAATAAATGGCATCAACTAGTACAATTTATTTGGTTACTACATTAGACACCAAAGGGCAAGAAATCGTTTATATTAAAAATATTCTTGATTTAAAAAGTCTCAACTGCAAAATTATTGATGTTTCTACACAATCTCATCAATTTAATCATTTAGCAACTATCACAGCAGAAACCGTCGCTAGTTACCATCCAGACGGTAAACAGGCTGTTTTTTGTGGCGATAGAGGTAAAGCAATTGTTGCAATGGCCGAAGCTTTCAAATTGTTTCTGATGACTCAAAACGATGTAGAAGCCATACTAGGTTTAGGTGGTTCAGGAGGAACTGCATTAATTACTCCAGCCATGCAATCATTAGCTGTAGGAATTCCTAAACTAATGGTATCAACAATGGCATCTGGTGATATTTCTGGTTATATCGGTGCAAGTGATATTGCAATGATGTATTCAGTTACTGATATTGCTGGAATTAATGTCATATCTAGGAAAGTTTTAACCAATGCAGCTAATTTTATTGCTGGCTCAATTCTATTTAAAACCCAAGATACGATTGAAGATAAGCCTGCAATTGGTTTAACTATGTTTGGTGTCACAACTAAATGTGTTCAATCTGTATCAACTAAATTAAACGGGCAATATGATTGTTTGGTTTTTCATGCAACAGGCAGTGGTGGCAAAGCAATGGAAAAACTAGCTGATAGCCATTTATTGCACGGTGTGCTTGATATTACAACAACGGAAGTATGTGATTATTTATTTGGCGGTGTTTTAGCCTGCGATGAAGATCGTTTTGGTGCCATTGCAAGAAGCCAAGTACCTTATATTGGATCGTGTGGTGCACTTGATATGGTAAATTTTGCAAGCCCTGATACTATTCCTCAAAAATATCAAGATCGCCTATTTTATCCACATAATCCACAAGTGACATTAATGCGAACAACGCCAGAAGAAAATCAAAAAATGGCTAATTGGATAGCAAATAAACTTAATCAATGCCAAGGTTATGTCACTTTTATTATTCCTGAAGGTGGTTTTTCTGCTTTAGATATTGAAGGTGGTGCTTTTTGGTCACCAAAAGCAAATCAAGCATTTATTGATGAATTTGAAAAAACCTTTATCCAAACTCAAAAAAGAAAGTTAATAAAAACCCCTTATCATATAAACTCACCGCAGTTTTGTAATCTTATCATCAATGAATTTACAAAAATAATGAAATAAATATTTGGAGAATATTATGGGTAGTCAACGCACTCAATTGTTAAAAAAATTCCACGACATGATAGCTAAAGGTCAACCAATTATTGGTGGTGGAGCTGGTACAGGATTATCAGCAAAATGTGAAGAAGCTGGTGGTATCGATCTTATTGTTATCTATAATTCAGGGCGTTACCGTATGGCAGGTAGAGGTTCATTAGCAGGATTACTTGCTTATGGCAATGCTAACGAAATTGTAATGGATATGGCTAAAGAAGTATTACCAGTAGTTAAAAATACGCCAGTACTAGCGGGTGTAAATGGCACAGATCCATTTTGTCAATTTGACCAATTTTTAGATAAATTAAAAGAAACGGGATTTGCTGGCGTGCAAAACTTTCCAACTGTTGGACTCATTGATGGCAACTTCAGAGCAAACCTAGAAGAAACAGGAATGGGATACGCTTTAGAAGTCGAAATGATCCGCAAAGCACATGAAAAAGATCTACTTACAACACCTTATGTATTTAGTGAACAAAATGCGATCGATATGGCTAAAGCGGGTGCAGATATTTTAGTACCTCATATGGGACTAACGACGGGGGGGAGTATTGGTGCAGAAACAGCATTAAAACTAGCTGACTGTGTGCCACTAATCAATCAATGGGCAAAAGCGGCTAAAGCAATTCGCCCAGACATTATTATTTTATGTCATGGTGGTCCTATTGCTACCCCTGAAGATGCTGAATATATTTTAAAAAATTGCCCTGAATGTAATGGATTTTATGGAGCAAGTTCAATGGAACGTTTACCAACAGAAATTGCACTAAAACAAACGACAGAAAGATTTAAATCAATTCAACGACACTAACAATAATATAAGCAATAACAGCGCAACTAATGTATCGCGCTGTTATTTTTTTAAGAGAAGTGAAATTCGTTAAACTTTATTCTGATCGAAACATTATACTATTAATATCTACGCATATTTGTTATATGGCAATTTAAATTTAACAGAAACCCCATGTAAAAATATGCATAAAAGCTTTAACAAATCAGTAAATAGCAAAACCACCAACCACTTTCAAAATTATCTTCGATTTGAAATAATCGTTTAATAATACTATTTAGATAATAAAAAATGAGATTAGTCTAACAATTCCTTCTCAAAAAGATTAAAATTGATAAATATTATTGATAAACTGGCAAATATTTTTACCAGTTTAGGCTTAAATTAATCGCAAAGTAATAGTACTAAGCAGGAACAGATGAACACTCCCCCAAAATGGTTAAGGTTGTTAATTGATGAGAATTGCTCATTTGAACGACTATTAGCCAAACTTACGAAAGCCTTTAACTGTACATTTACTTATAAAAATGATAGTGGTATTGCTAAAGCTAAGTTAGATGATTTTACTATAATAATTCATGACAAAATTGATCGTACTTTTGACATCGTCCTTAATCCATCTTATATTCTTACATTCATGATTACAGAGGATAAATCTCCTAATTACCACGTTGAAAAGCATATTCAAACAACCTTAACCAATCATAGTATTATCTATCAACACTCACAAACCAAAGATCATGCCTATCCCATTGAACTTCCTTTTTGGCAAGCGCCCAACGATGACATTGTCATAAAATCCAAAGGCGATGCATTAACCGCCTATTGTAAAATATGGTATAAACCTGCCAAGTATTCTAAATTTACGGGTATATTTCAGTTTTCTAATGTTTGGGCAATGCGCTTTGAACGAAACAAACAGTACGCTTACTATAGCCATTGTGATGGAGATGATTTGAATACTTGTTATTGGATTATTCCAGAATCATCATGGCTTAAAGAATTAGTTAATGAACGACAATCTCATTTACCTGATTGGCAACACTACGATCGTGGTGACTATTGCCATTACATTATTCAAAGTGATTCATTCTACGTAGAAATCATCGCTAAACAGCTCAAAATATCCAAAAAGCAATTAAAAGGTATTTTTTAAGATAAAATGGCAATATATAAAGGTTAAATCATAACTTGGTATTCAATATACTATGAATCCCTAGATTACAACAGAATCATTTTTTGAGTTAATTGTACAAAGTAAAAAAAGAGTTAATCATGCAGGAATTTTTTGATAGATTAATGTTTGGTGAACTAAAGGATGTAATGATCGCTGGCTATATTGATTATGCTACCCTACCGATTTTTCACCCATTTTATGACAGATTATATTTTATTATTGATGAAGTTATTTTTGAGTTATATCTCAGTGAAGCAGGTATTATACAATATAATGAATTAACAGAAATTAAAGCATGGTTTACTTTAGATGATGATGACCATTTTTCATTGATGTCAATTTATTCACAATTATTCAAAACTGAGCAGGCTGTAATTATCACCGATATAACATACTCATCAATACCCTTCTCCTCAATGAGTATAAGTTACGTCAATGGTCAAGACTGCGGTAATTTACTTTTTGACCCAAATCATTTTTTTGGTTTTACATTTTTATAAAGGTTATAAATGTTAGATATTATTGATTTTATTGAATCATCATATAAAGATAATTCAGAGTTAAAACACAAACTAGAATTAGTCAAAAAATTAATTACCTACTTGTCTGAACATGATATTGACAGAACTGTTGGTGAGATTATACCTATCTTGGGCTGTAATACAGGTTATAGTGAATATCGAATCATTAATGACTGTGAATCGGATAACCCTTCACTGTGGTCTGAGTACCAATATAATGGCGAAAAGGTAAGGCTGAATTCTGGCGATATTGTACTCACAATGAAAAAATAAATTTTTGATAATGGGTTAGCACTATCAATAAGTAAATTAAGCAATAAATTAAGTGATAAAATGAATATAAAAAAATAAACGCACTATTTAAAAATAGACGTTTATTTTATTAGATTAATTTTGCTGGCAAGTTAAGTATTTATGCAGTTGCATTATTGCTATTTATTTCAACCACCAAAACATGACCTTGATCTTTCAAAAAGTATTCATCATCTTGTGGAGCGCGTAATGACATCATTTTATCATCACCCACCTCCATGGTATCGCCTGGCCTCATTGTTGCACCGCTATCACGCAAACACTGTAGGATATTGCCAAACATTTCAAAATAATATTCCCCCTCATCATGGCTATTGGCTAATACAGCAAAATCAGGCAAGCCAAAAATATCCGCACCATAAGTACGCATCCATACCCTTTTAACACCCTCTACCTCATATTTCACAAATCCACAAAAGAACGAGGGTAAGCAATAGCGTAAACTATCAATTCCATCTTTATCTGTAACCAATTTGCGAATAGTATTTATCGGTAGCGAAGTATGTCCATTTCCGTTAATCACAGCTAAAGCATTAAACTCCTCCAAACCAGCTGCTAAACGGGTTAAAGCAAGGTATTGCTCAAGTACATCTTGCTCATACCCAACATAATATAAAATTAAATGGCTATCATTATTGCGAATTTGCGCTTTGATATCCTGATTATAATGTGCAGGTGCAACACAAGTTTCTAATACCTCTGCAGGATATGGAGCATTGATACCGAATAGCTTAATCACGTGTTTTCCCCAACCAACTAAGATATAGCATCCATCATCTAACTGCCCCAATGGCTGTTGGCATTGGATATCTTTCATAGAAGAATCTATATTACGTAATTTATTTAATAAATTATTTTCATCAAAACAAAATTGTCCTTTAAAAACGACTCCTAATGCTAACGGTTCTTTAATCTCTGGATTTTCAACCAGATTCCCGCTTGCTTGTTGTTGCTGTGCTTTTTTGCCAAATAGGCGTGAAAAAATATTCATTTACTATTCCTTAATATTAAGTTTTTCTAAAATCTATTATTATCAATAAGGATACTAACCATTATATTAATAAATCTGATTTATACTAAAGATTACTCAACAAAGTATTCCATCACCAATACCGTTCCACCATTTTGTAAAAAAGATTCTTGTACTAATGGATTACGCAATAACATTTTTTTGCCCTCAGTATCTTCAGTAGTATGACCTGCACGTATCATTGCCCCACTATCCCGCAAAGAAAGCAATAAAATATTGAACATGTTCATATACTTTTCTCCATCTTCATAACTATTAGCTAATATAGCAAAATCAGGAAAACCAAAAGCATCGGCACCATAAGTACGCATCCATACGCCATCAAAATGGTCAACATTAAATTCCTCAAATCCAATAAAAAATAAAGGTAAACAATTACGTAACAAATAAACGCCTTTTTGTTCGGTTGCCAGTGCACTGGCAACATGAGTTGCTAAAATTTGATGAGCTTTTGCATTAATAAGAGCGCACATATCACTATGTTCAAATCCAACAGCAAACTGTGTTAGAGCAACATATTGTTCAACTAAATCCTCTTCAAAGCCAACATAGTACAACATTATATGGCTTTGATGATGATAAACTTGTTGTCTAAAATCTTGCCTTTTTTGACTACTTTCAATACAAGGTTCTAAAATTTCGGCAGAACAAGGGGAATTAAAGCCAACGATTTTAATAATGTGCTTACCAAAGACTGCATGTATATCAGCTCCATCAGCTATTTGCTCAATTGATGATTGCAAACGAATATTTTTCATTGATGAATCAATTTTGCGTAATGTTTTTAATAATTTATGTTGATTAAAAGAGAGTTTGCCATTGAATAGAACGATCAAAGATAAAGGATTTTCAATAGAAGAATTTGGCACAAAGATGTCATCTGATTGCTGGATTTCATTATCACCACGCCTAAACAAGCGAGCAAATAACCCCATTTTATATTCCTTATTAAATTCATCTTCTATTACCTAAATAGCACAAGCCTAATTAGGTACTGTTTTGTATACATTATATTTATATTGTAGAGTATTTAAAATACCAAACGATCAATTTTTTAACAAACATATCTTGGATGATTTTTAAGCTCATCGACTAAAACATCGATTAAACAACATTGCATCACTTTTATTACGTATAGCATTAGGTATTATGTTTTTGGCGCATGGGTTAACTAAACTTCTTGTTTTAACCCCCTCTGGTACAGCTTAATACTTTAAATCTATTTGATTTCCAGGATTTATTGGTTATTTAACAATTGCTTTTGAAATTGCTGGTGGCGCTTTATTACTTTTAGGAATTCTAACTCGTATAATCAGCTCACTCACTGTTATTCAGATGATTGTTATAAGTTTTATTCATTCAACAAATGGTTGATCATTTAGCAATACAGGTGGAGATTGGGAATATCCTGCTTTTATGGCTTTGAGTGCATTTAGTCTTGTATTATTGGGGACTGGAAAAATTAGCGTATTACCTCAAAGATATCATTCATTAACAAAATAATATGATCCTTCTGTCGGATTGAACTCTCTAAACAATAACTTCCAGTACAAATAAAAAATATAGAAATTGCTCGTATTGTTTACAGTAATTTGAGAAAATATTATAAACAATACAAGCAGTTCCCATAAATTATTGTTTATAACATTTTTATTATTAGCATGAAAAATCCAAAGAAGAATTACAGGTGAAATAGTATGAAAGAATATAGTTGGGTTTGGGTTTTTAAGAGAGACAATATTTCAATGGTATCTGCGGTGTTTTCGTCCCTTGAAAAAGCAGATAACTGGGTAAAGCTTAACAAATTAACAGGCGTTTTGACTAAAATGCCGATAGATATTGGTGGTTATGATTGGTGTATACAAAATAGTGCACAAATGCTTGAGCACTATCATTACCAAGAAGGTATTAGATAAAGTTATATTAAATTGTTAGCTTTGTTTAAACTCACTTTATTAGTAATAGCAAAATTTTATAAATACTATAATTGACATAAATCTTACCAAGAAAAATGATATTTAAGAAAATCAGAATATTAATAATATGATAAATAATGAAATAAAATTCTTGGCAACAAATATTAACTGTTATACCGAAGATCAAGTATTAATTATTGGTATCAGCAACGATCTAATATTTCCCAACAATTACTTAATATTATCTAGATTTGATGAAGATGAAGGTGATGTAGATGAATCAATAGGTATTCAAACTCATCTAACCGAAATCGAAGTAGCTAAAGCAGTTAAAAGTATCGTTTTGAAAAAAAATACACTTACCATAGAGATAAATAAACATAAAACCGAGCAAATACAGGCTAAAAAAATTATTATTGAATTTAATGAACTAGATAACACGTTGTTAATTAAATATATTAACGATATTTTCTCAGATAGTTCAGCAACTGTAATTATTAATGTATAAAAGGAGAAAAAAGAAAAATAACATGCTTTATCAACAAGAATTTATAGCTTGTATCACACAAAAAATATCTGAAAAACAGGACCTGTTAGACATTAGAAAATCACTTGTTTATTTTAAAAACAAAGGCATGTCCAAAAATTGTATGTATGTGTGCTTGCAAAACTTAACATATCCTAATAGTGAAGATATTATTTTAGAATTAATGGATTTTGTAACAGGTTTTTGTCATTCTGATTTGGCTGTATACTAACATCAAAAAGAATAGATGTAGCAATTATCAAGATATAAGTATTTACATCAAATCACCCACATTGCATAAAATGATACAAGTGCGTATGTAAATGTAATAAGCTATTCTTCTTCTGATTTAAATAAAGAAATATTTTCTATGAATCGGTTTATTAGAATTCGGAGACAGAATCAACCTTACCCTTTAAATAACAAATTCACAAAATCTAGGATGGGATCCTTAATGAAATTTATTTATAGAAATGATAAAACAAAATCGCTTCATTGGGAATTTTGTGAGAAAAATAAAGCTCCTTTTATAGAATTAAGTATTATTAATCATAAATTCACTAATATCTTTTATGATATAAGCAATTATCATATCTCTTTAGAAGAAATTTCTGATGATATAAAAAAATTATATTTAGCTTACATCGAATTTTGTATGCTTTCCGATCCTATAATTGAAGATTCGTATAGCCAATACTATTTTTTTAATTTAATCGTAAAAAGTGAGCATGCTAATTTTTTAGCAGAAAAATTATATGATTATCTTTTATTTAGATTAAGCAATTAAGTTAGAATATTTCCACTATTAATCAGGTTTAATTAAATAGTAGTCAAAACAGTTAGGACAATATTTTTCTAGCCAATTTTTGGCTCTTGTACTAATAAAACAGCCTAGTATTTCAATTCCCATAAAAAAATCAGAATCATCAAGTTCGTTGCCAACAAAAGTAATATATTCCGAAGGGTTTTGCATATTGATAAGTTTATTTTTGTTTAAATGAATTTGGCTTTCTATACTAGACAAGTAATAATCTGGCATATCCTGATTTAATTTTACATCATTAATGCCATCAAAAATTAAATCCACTGTGTAACTATCCCCTAAAATAGTACAGCAAAAAAGTAGAAAATTCTGGAATGGCAACACATTTTCAAACAAAAAAATTAAGGGGTAAGTGTTTTTTAAATTCAACGGGAGGCAAGTAGCCTAACGAAGAATGTAATCGTTTATGATTATACCAATAAGCATAAGCCGAAAAAGCGCGTTGTAACTCAGCTGTTGAGTTGAAACGTTGGCCTTTTACAAATTCCGTTTTAATTGTTTTAAATGTCGCTTCCGCTACCGCATTGTCATATGGACACCCTTTCTTGCTTAATGAATGCGTGATATTAAATGTCTTAAAACAATCCGCTAATAACCGATTATCAAACTCTTTACCGCGGTCTGAATGAAATAAATCCAATTTTGATAATGGCAGTTTAATTTGACTTAATGCCGACATAACAAGCTCTGCTGTTTTATGTTGACCAACATGATAACCGACAATTTGCCTATCGGATAAGTTCACTAAAACACATAAATAGTTCCAACGTTGCTTAACTTGAATATAGGTTAAATCCGCAACAACAATTTGTTTTTTATCACCTACATCAAATTGTCGTTGCAGGTGGTTTTCTGTGGCGGTTTCATTCACTTCCGTAGTATGAGATTGATAACGTTTAACGGTGTATTTTGATACCAGCAATAAGGCTTTCATCACCCGAGCAATGTAACGGCGTGACACCCAAATATTCTCTTTCTGTAAATCAAATCGAATTCGTCTTGTACCATAAGACTGATAGCTCTGATTAAATAGCGTCACGATTTTATCGGCATAAAGCCCTACTGATTTTTGTCT
>NZ_LZHB01000026.1:0-2009 GCF_001690345.1 Gilliamella sp. Gris3-2 | reverse complement strand
ACGCAACGCGATTAACTCTTGTTCTTGTGGACTGCGATTATCTTTTGTTTTAAATGAGCCGCTTTGGCTTGCTTGCGTTATCCAACGGTCCAAAGCTGATGGTGTCAAATCATATTCGGCAACGATTTCACTACGTGATTTACCATGTTGATAAAGACTGACCATTTGCTGTTTAAAATCATCTGTGAATGTTCGTCTTTTGCGTTTAATCTTATTCATATTTGTTCCTTTTTTAGTTGTGATAAGTTTACCTTACCCCTTAAAAAAGTTGTATGATTTAGTGTAGCCGATCCAGGTTACCATCTCTAATACAAGTCCTACATATCCTATCAATGTCAATAGCCCAATGTTGTGTATTCTCTTTGCTTAACGATAATGATACACCACTACCGCTAACCGCACTCACCGTTGTACCATTTGCAGCTATAACTTGTTCAGGAGAGATTCCTCCCAATAATAAATAGAAATATAACCTATCAGATCCTGTCGTCGGAAAGTTTTCTGCTATATTGCTATTATTTGTGACTTTAAACCCTTTTAACGAAACCCAATTTGGACCATCCATATCCCAAATGGTAGTACCAAAAGCATGGTCATCGTAAGCTAAATTTGGTTGCGCATAGCAAGCAACTGGCCTATTCATATTGGCATTAATATAGTAACTATGCTCATTACCCGTAAGATTGCTACTATTGGGAACACCATACTGCGTCGATAAGGTGCTTGCAGTTGCTGTTAAGGTAAGTTTATAAGGCCCATCACAAAGATTTAGCCGTCTATTCGGATTTGCTTTAACTTCTCCTGTAATATCTGTACCATTTTTATCTTGCCATTTTATGGTTAAATTTCCTGTTGCATTTATATTATCATCGCCATCATCGTCTCGACCATAATTATAAGGTGAATCCATTAATTCGCTTAATTGAATTCTTGGGTAATTTACCAATGGTACTATTGCTTGTATATCAGCAAATGTATCTGTTATATTTGGCATTTCAATTGGTGCATCTACGTTAGATTGATCTATTACTGCATTGGGATAAAGTGCACTATTTGCTCCCTGAGGAATATAACTAATATTTGGTAGTCTTATACCCAATAAATCTTCCATACTAGCAACTTTAGTTACACCATCAATACTTAAATATGGTGCAGAGCCGTGAATGACCTGTGATGTCTTTGCCGATAACGCCTGCGAGCTCAGCGAATAAGGCAATAAAAGCAATGGAGCAAAAATCAGCGGTGACTTGGATAGCAATCTAGAAATCAAAGATATCCTTGCCAACAACTTTATCGATTTCGATAGATTTGGTGATAAAAATAAGAATCGAATCTGTTTTTAACTACTGTGAAATTGAAAAAGATTTAAGGCGTAGGGTTGCCAAGCCTGGTGCCTATTATGATAGCGCATAACATTCTACCTGTCAAGTAATTTGTTGTTTTATTTGTGTTTTTATGATTATTTGCTTATTTAATAAGCTTTATTATACTAAATAATGCGTCGAAATTATAGCTGGTTAAACACTAAAGAGCTAGTATTTGTTAATTTATTGTAATGTCTTGAATACGATTGAAACATTACAAAAAACTTAGCATAAATATTTTTTCGCTATATTTTATCGTCATTTATAAAAGTCAAATTACCCATGCCATATTTATGGAAAAGCCCTTTAACGGAAATACTCACTTTAATTTTTTTAAAATAGGGCTTAGGCAGATATTTTCTGAACCTAGTATATAGTCATGGATCGGCTACACTATGTGCCCATTTATTGCTTTAGTATGCCTTATTATCTTGTAAAAAAGATTCAGGAGTTTATACCGTTTCATATCTCAACGAGTCGTTAAAAACTACTAGCTTGAAGATCTTGTTTTTGTAGTCGATTTAAACCGAGCAAGACAAGCTGATAAATGTTGAATATTGATTAAACATTCTTTTTTATTTTTGATCTTTTAAGAAAGTAATTTTGAGACAACTACTGGCATAAATGTAATGCCAGTGCCAAATA
>NZ_LZHB01000025.1:0-4458 GCF_001690345.1 Gilliamella sp. Gris3-2 | reverse complement strand
GAGTATTGTAGAGGAAGGTAGAATTCCACGTGTAGCGGTGAAATGCGTAGAGATGTGGAGGAATACCGGTGGCGAAGGCGGCCTTCTGGACAGATACTGACGCTGAGATGCGAAAGCGTGGGGAGCAAACAGGATTAGATACCCTGGTAGTCCACGCTGTAAACGATGTCGATTTGGAGTTTGTTGCCTAGAGTGATGGGCTCCGAAGCTAACGCGATAAATCGACCGCCTGGGGAGTACGGCCGCAAGGTTAAAACTCAAATGAATTGACGGGGGCCCGCACAAGCGGTGGAGCATGTGGTTTAATTCGATGCAACGCGAAGAACCTTACCTGGTCTTGACATCCACAGAATCTTGTAGAGATACGAGAGTGCCTTCGGGAACTGTGAGACAGGTGCTGCATGGCTGTCGTCAGCTCGTGTTGTGAAATGTTGGGTTAAGTCCCGCAACGAGCGCAACCCTTATCCTTTGTTGCCATCGATTAGGTCGGGAACTCAAAGGAGACTGCCGTTGATAAAGCGGAGGAAGGTGGGGACGACGTCAAGTCATCATGGCCCTTACGACCAGGGCTACACACGTGCTACAATGGCGTATACAAAGGGAGGCGACCTCGCGAGAGTAAGCGGACCTCACAAAGTACGTCTAAGTCCGGATTGGAGTCTGCAACTCGACTCCATGAAGTCGGAATCGCTAGTAATCGTGAATCAGAATGTCACGGTGAATACGTTCCCGGGCCTTGTACACACCGCCCGTCACACCATGGGAGTGGGTTGCACCAGAAGTAGATAGCTTAACCTTCGGGAGGGCGTTTACCACGGTGTGGTTCATGACTGGGGTGAAGTCGTAACAAGGTAACCGTAGGGGAACCTGCGGTTGGATCACCTCCTTACGAAGTGCTCGTAAGTGTTCACACAGATTGTTTGTTTATGAAGAGAAATAATTAAGTCCCCTTCGTCTAGAGGCCTAGGACATCGCCCTTTCACGGCGGTAACAGGGGTTCGAATCCCCTAGGGGACGCCATAAAATGTGATGAAATTATTTTTCTAAAAAATTATGTTTGTATTTACTTGATTTAGTGGTTAAGTGAATAGAAAGATAAAGCTCTTTAACAATTAGGAACAAGCTGAAAGAAACGAGTTCTCGTTTTTACGAAAGGCTTTTGATTATAGATTGAGTTAAAGTTTATTGAACTTTAATTGAACAATCTATAAATAAAAAGAGAATAAGTAAGAAAGAGAAGAAAGCGTAATTTAAACCAAGACAACTGTGAGTTGTAAGGTTAAGAAATTAAGCGTACACGGTGGATGCCTAGGCAATCAGAGGCGAAGAAGGACGTGTTAATCTGCGAAAAGCGACGGTAAGCTGATAAAAAGCGTAATAGCCGTCGATGTCCGAATGGGGAAACCCAGTGTAGGAAACTACACTATCATCTAATGAATTCATAGTTAGATGAGGCGAACCGGGAGAACTGAAACATCTAAGTACCCCGAGGAAAAGAAATCAACCGAGATTCCCTGAGTAGCGGCGAGCGAAAGGGGAGGAGCCCAAGCGGGTAGCATAAAGTATTAGTGGAAGCGTCTGGAAAGTCGCACGATAGAGGGTGAAAGTCCCGTACACGAAGGTACGTTATGTGGAAGCTTATAGAGTAGGGCGGGACACGTGATATCCTGTCTGAAGAAGGGGGGACCATCCTCCAAGGCTAAATACTCCTGATTGACCGATAGTGAACCAGTACCGTGAGGGAAAGGCGAAAAGAACCCCGGGAGGGGAGTGAAATAGACCCTGAAACCGTGTACGTACAATCAGTGGGAGCTGTTACCATTGGGTAATAGTGACTGCGTACCTTTTGTATAATGGGTCAGCGACTTATATTCTGTAGCGAGGTTAACCGAATAGGGGAGCCGAAGGGAAACCGAGTATTAACTGTGCGTTAAGTTGCAGGGTATAGACCCGAAACCCGGTGATCTAGCCATGGGCAGGTTGAAGGTTGGTTAACACTAACTGGAGGACCGAACCGACTAATGTTGAAAAATTAGCGGATGACCTGTGGCTGGGGGTGAAAGGCCAATCAAACCGGGAGATAGCTGGTTCTCCCCGAAAGCTATTTAGGTAGCGCCTCATGAATGACTGTTGGGGGTAGAGCACTGTTTCGGCTAGGGGGCCATCCCGGCTTACCAACCCGATGCAAACTCCGAATACTGACAAGTTGAATCATGGGAGACACACGGCGGGTGCTAACGTTCGTCGTGAAGAGGGAAACAACCCAGACCGCCAGCTAAGGTCCCGAAGTCATAGTTAAGTGGGAAACGAAGTGGGAAGGCTTAGACAGCTAGGATGTTGGCTTAGAAGCAGCCATCATTTAAAGAAAGCGTAATAGCTCACTAGTCGAGTCGGCCTGCGCGGAAGATGTAACGGGGCTAAAACTATGCACCGAAGCTGCGGCAGTGCACGCAAGTGTATTGGGTAGGGGAGCGTTCTGTAAGCCGTAGAAGGTGTGTTGTGAGGCATGCTGGAGGTATCAGAAGTGCGAATGCTGACATAAGTAACGATAAAGCGGGTGAAAAGCCCGCTCGCCGGAAGACCAAGGGTTCCTGTCCAACGTTAATCGGGGCAGGGTGAGTCGACCCCTAAGGAGAGGCCGAAGGGCGTATCTGATGGGAAACGGGTTAATATTCCCGTACTGGCTATAACTGCGATGGGGTGACGAAGAAGGCTAGGTTTACCACCTATTGGATGGTGGGTTAAGCGTGTAGGGGTGTGATTAGGCAAATCCGGTCACTGAAACTCTGAGGCGTGATGACGAGCTGCTAAGGCAGTGAAGTAATTGATGCCCTGCTTCCAGGAAAACCCTCTAAGCTTCAGGTTATAGTTAATCGTACCCGAAACCGACACAGGTGGTCAGGTAGAGAATACTAAGGCGCTTGAGAGAACTCGGGTGAAGGAACTAGGCAAAATGGTGCCGTAACTTCGGGAGAAGGCACGCTGATGTGTAATTGAAATCCCATGCGGACGTAGGTGAAATCAGTCGAAGATACCAGCTGGCTGCAACTGTTTAATAAAAACACAGCACTGTGCAAACACGAAAGTGGACGTATACGGTGTGACGCCTGCCCGGTGCTGGAAGGTTAATTGATGGGGTTATGCTTATGCAGAAGCTCCTGATCGAAGCCCCAGTAAACGGCGGCCGTAACTATAACGGTCCTAAGGTAGCGAAATTCCTTGTCGGGTAAGTTCCGACCTGCACGAATGGCGTAATGATGGCCAGGCTGTCTCCACCCGAGACTCAGTGAAATTGAAATTGCCGTGAAGATGCGGTGTACCCGTGGCAAGACGGAAAGACCCCGTGAACCTTTACTATAGCTTGACAGTGAACATTGAGCCTTAATGTGTAGGATAGGTGGGAGGCAAAGAAGCATGCACGCCAGTGTGAGTGGAGTCGACCTTGAAATACCACCCTTTAATGTTTGATGTTCTAACCTATACTTCTGAATCGAGGTAAGGGACACTGTCTGGTGGGTAGTTTGACTGGGGCGGTCTCCTCCCAAAGAGTAACGGAGGAGCACGAAGGTTAGCTAATCCTGGTCGGACATCAGGAGGTTAGTGCAATGGCAAAAGCTAGCTTGACTGCGAGAGTGACGGCTCGAGCAGGTACGAAAGTAGGTCATAGTGATCCGGTGGTTCTGAATGGAAGGGCCATCGCTCAACGGATAAAAGGTACTCCGGGGATAACAGGCTGATACCGCCCAAGAGTTCATATCGACGGCGGTGTTTGGCACCTCGATGTCGGCTCATCACATCCTGGGGCTGAAGTAGGTCCCAAGGGTACGGCTGTTCGCCGTTTAAAGTGGTACGCGAGCTGGGTTTAGAACGTCGTGAGACAGTTCGGTCCCTATCTGCCATGGGCGTAGGAAAATTGAGAGGGTTTGCTTCTAGTACGAGAGGACCGAAGTGAACGCACCGCTGGTGTTCGGGTTGTGATGCCAATTGCATTGCCCGGTAGCTACGTGCGGAATAGATAAGTGCTGAAAGCATCTAAGCACGAAACTAGCCTCGAGATGAGTTTTCCCTGAAGAGATTCAGTAAGGTCCGTTTGAGACTAAGACGTAGATAGGTCAGGTGTGTAAGTGTAGTGATACATTGAGCTAACTGATACTAATGAACCGAGAGTCTTAACCTTACAACTCGGAGTTGTTTTGGGTTACGCAGAAGTTATTACTAGATGAGAAAATCATCGAAAAGAGAATAGAGATTGAAAAAACAGTTTGTTCCGAATTGAGTGATTGTTGTTGATATGAGATAATGGACAGCAATTAAGAAAGAGAGTACAGGATATGTCTGGCGGTAATAGCGCGGTGGTCCCACCTGACCCCATGCCGAACTCAGAAGTGAAACGCCGTAGTGCCGATGGTAGTGTGGGTATTACCCATGTGAGAGTAGGGTGCCGCCAGACTTTTAAAT
>NZ_LZHB01000024.1:0-104919 GCF_001690345.1 Gilliamella sp. Gris3-2 | reverse complement strand
ATTACGTTTTTCATTTTTTGCCTTCCATTCGAGTTTTCGGGTGGATTTTTTTTTGCCTGATATTTTTTCCATTTGCATATTTTGTAAAATCCTTTCTTCTTCCATTATCTATTAAGAACTACTTGCTTTAGTTTTTTTGCTTATTTTGTTTGATATAATTTGCACTAATACGTATAGAAAACTAGTATTGCTAAAATTTTAATTATTTAAATAGCGCCTTTTCTTTCGTTATCAAATCTTCTTATAAATTGTTTTAAATTTTTTTGAATACTACTATTTTAAATAAAAGATTAAGCAATGAACTGTACTTTGGTTGCGAAATAATTATGTGAGCAGAGAGATTATTATGTTATTTTCAAAAAGGACACAAGGGCACTTAATCGCATTAATGACAGTGTTTCTTTGGGGAACAACATTTATTGCAACTAAAGTTTTATTGACGGATTTTAAGCCAATAGAGATCTTGTTTTTTCGATTTGGACTTGGCTATCTAGCCCTTTGGATCTTATCACCGCGCTTTTTGGCTTGGCAGGGGGTTAAGCGAGAGTTTATGTTTTTATGTGCAGGGCTGTGTGGTGTAACTTGTTACTTTTTATGTGAGAATATTGCATTAACTTATACTACAGCTTCAAATGTTGGAGTAATTACCACTTTAGCACCAATATTTACTGCAATACTATCTATTTTCTTTTTAAAAACCGAAACACCACCTAAACGTTTTTATATTGGTTGTTTATTTGCAATTATTGGTGTTGGACTAATTAGCTTTAATGGTAAGTTTGTGCTTTCGTTAAATCCACTTGGTGATCTGCTTACTATGTTGGCTTGTTTATTTTGGGCTTGTTATTCGATTTTAACTAAAAAAAGTAGCAATTATGGTTACAATACTATTTTGTTAACAAGGCGATTCTTTTTTTATGGTTTGATGTTAATGTTTCCTGTGTTATCTCACTTCGACTTTGATTGGAATTTATCACGTTTTACCGATCCCGTTAACATTTTTAATTTTTTATTCTTGGGTGTTGGAGCCTCGGCTATTTGTTTTTCATCTTGGAACTATGCTGTTAAATTAATTGGTGCAGTTAAAATTAGTATTTATTTATATTTAGTTCCAATTCTTACTATTATTGCGGCTGTTATTATTTTGAACGAACCTTTCACTTGGATTGCTGCTATCGGAACATTATTTACGCTTTGTGGTGTGTTATTATCAGAAGGTGTAGTTAGGGTAACAAAAAAATAATTTTTTTATTAAGTCGAACATATAAAAAGGAGCATTAGCTCCTTTCAGATTGATGACAAAGAACTCGATTTTATTTAATAAATTTGCAATATTTTGATATCACTAATCGAAATTATTGTATTCTTTTATCAATTGCATCCATGATAATTTGCCCTAAATGCTGATAATCTTCGTCAAAATGATGGCCCCCGGGTAATTTGAATGATTCACCTTTCATTTCTGGTTGTAAACATCCAGTATCGTCTTTCTCTTCTTCACCATAAATACAAAATAGTTTACTCGCTGGTATGTTATTAACTTCTGGACCTGTTTTCATTTCATTACCAGCTTGACCAAGCCAACCACTGATTTCAATTTCAAAATTAGCATTTTTTGAAAATGCGATCATCACAATCGCTTGAACACTATTTTGATCTGTAGTTGATAACCGGTTATAAAGTGCAGGTAAAATATCGCCTCCAAATGAATATCCTGTAAGTACAAAATGAGTTATTCCCCATTTTTCACGATATTGTTGCATTAAGTAAGCCAGATCTTTGGCACTACGCTCAACAGAACGGTGTTGCCAAAACAGTTTTAAAGCATCGACACCAACAACAGGGTAACCATGCGCTGCCATATATTCAGCAGATACTTTGTCTAAGTCACGCCAGCCCCCATCGCCAGAATAATAAAGAGTAACGGTTTTAGGATGAACTTCTTTACTCGTTGCGGGTAATTCAATAACAGGTAGCTGTTGATGATCACCAAATAAAATTGAAGATAAATGCAAACTTAAAAGCTCAACAGGTGAGGTTTGGTATTCGCCAATTCCTGTGGTGACAGCAATCTTTTTCTGTTCTCGTGGGAATACGGCAACATTTTCTTCGGGTGGATTATTCCAAATTACTTGCCACGTCCCGTGGTTAGCTTGACTTGGCAATGGATCATCACAATCTTTATGATCTAATATGAATTCTATTGATAATGCCTTAGCATCATCACTTTGTTGTTCTGCTAGCCATCGATAAGCAAAAGTGGCACCTTCTCTCATACCTGCAACAACAAAATTAGATTCTCCTAATATGTTTACAGCTTGGTTAAAGCGATTTTTTTGCTCAGCACAAGTTGCTTGCGGTTTTAATTCAAACTGAACTAGTTTGGCGCCCATTTTTTCAGATAAGTTTAATAGTTGTTGTTCTGTAAAATGATTGTTGTTAGTTGCGACAATAATAGCCGCAGCTTCGGCTGTTTGTTTAGGTTTTGCCGATATAATAGAAAAGTCATTTTCGATTGTTATCGTTTTTACTGACGCACTATCTTGGTTTTTTATCAAATACCAACCAACAAATCCTAATAGTACTATGAGTATCATAACAATTAACAACAAAATGTAGCGTATTATTTTTTTCATATTATGATCTCTTATTCTTTTTTAATCCCGTTATTCCACCTGAAATTAGCATGGTGGTATCAATGATTGCAACTAAAGGATCAAGTCCTGCTGGTGCAGCCATATAACGTGGCTCCCAGTGTGTTGCAAACTTCTCTTTAAAGCGACGTAATCCTTGGAAGTTATAAAAACGTCCCCCCCGTCTAAAAACTAATGCACCTAGTCTTTGAATCATGGGAGCGCCTCGACGTCTTTGCATACCTGCAAGTGGAACCATCCCTAAACTGAAAAATTTAAAATCTTTTTGTTGATAATGTAAAATCAACCCAACCATTAAAAACTCCATAGTTAATTTAGGAATATCTTGGACAACACGCATTAAATCAATGCTTGCACTATAATTTTGATTTGTTTCTAGCAGATTTACAAAAGCAATAATACGACCTTCATATTTTATTGCCGCAATAGTGAAATTGTTCAAGTATTGCTCGGAAAAAGATCCTAACGAAAATTGCTTTTCTTTAGCGTGTTTGCTTTTTAACCATGCATCTGAAACGGCTTTTAATTCATCAAGTGGTGCTGTGCCTGGAGAATAAAATACTAAAGATAGACCATCTCGTTGACCACGATTCCAAGTGTAGCGAAGATCTTTATAATCTTTTGAGCTTAAATCAAATTGTTTTAAATTAACTAAGGCTTCTTCACCTAGCTTAATAGTTCTAAGACCAATATCCATATAAAAAGGTAAATTTGCTGCTTTAACTTGATAAAAAACCGGACGAAGATTATGTTGATCGCACAAATCTCGAAAAGTCCAAATTAAACTAGCACGATCAGTACTGTTTCCAATTGGATCATAAAGGGCAACCATGCTTCTGCCTCGTTTGGCATACATTATAAAAGCTGTTTGTGATTCATTAAAAAGTAATGACTTATCGCCACTCATGGCAAGCCCACCTTCAGGTTGTTTTGAATCTAAAATGATTTGATAGGCTTTATTTAGCTCGTTTTGTTCTGGTTGAGTTAGAATTGGTGGTGCAGGGCGAAATAACCAAAACAACATAATAAAGCTTAACAAAATAAAACTGCCTAAAGCGGCACGAAGAGCACGCGGTACTCGGCTGTCTAACTCAAATTGCCACCATAAATCGTGACTATAAGGAATATCTTGATATATAAATAAAATTAGCCATACAAAAAGCGCAATAATGCAAAAGCAGATGACAAAGGATTTAATTGAAAAAGGTAATATGCTTAATCGACTTTTACGATAAAAAGCATGTTTAAAATGGATTAATAATATTGCTATAATTAATAATACACTGGCTTCAATCCAATGTAATCCGCGTAAAAGCGAGCAGATACTACCTAAGAATAATAAAATAATTGAAATACCCCATGCAAAATAGAGTCTTCGTCTTACTCCTACCGCAAGTAATAAGCATAAAACGCCAATTAAACTTGCAATTAGATGGGCAATATTGACTATTTTACTGGGGATAAAGGTGCTGACTAAATGGTGATTAAACCCAGGAAGTACACTTGAAAACATCATTACCACACCGGCCAAAAATACAGCTGCCGCCATGATGGGCGCTGCAATTCCTGTTTCTGTCTCTTTGACTTGAGGTGCGGTTAAAAAATGTTTTCCTTCATTTATTAAAAGTAAAATAGCTGCCAAAATAAGGGGGATTAAAATATAAATAATGCGATAAATGATTAATGCAACGGTTAATGAAGCTATATTAATTTCGGATGAGAATGCTGCTAGCATAATGGCTTCAAATACACCAACACCACCAGGAACGTGACTCAATACTCCAGCTACTAACGCCAGAATATAGATCATAATAAAGGTGACAAAATCAGGGTGTTTTGGTAAAAGAAAATAAAGTACTGCGCCAGCCAAAATGGCATCAAATAGAGTAATAATAAATTGGTAAGATGCTAAACGAAGATTAGGAAGACGGATAGACCATCGAAATAATTGATATAATTGGGTGTTGTTATTTGGTTTTTCTGCTAATCGCTTATTTTGCAAAAAGATAAATAGCACACCATAAAAGCAAATTACGCTACATGCAATTATCCACACACTATTTGCTGATAAATGCAAAGCTAACATCGTATTTTGGGGATGAATTAAAGCGGTAATCGCTGCTAATAGTGGTAACGTGAATCCTAATGATAAGGTAACAAAAATTGACATTCTGGCAACATCAATAGTTGTTAATCCTTGTTTAAAATAGAGACGACAACGCACCGCACCACCAGATAATGCCGACAATCCGATTGCATTACCAATAGCTGAGGCACAAATTCCGCCTAGTACAATAGTTGCGGGTTTCAATTTGACACCCGCATAACGTGCAGCTGACCATTCGTAGCAGATCAACATTAAATAACTACCAATGGCAGATAAACACGAAAATAAAATTGTAGACATCGAAAGGTGATGAATAGCTCTTTTTAACTCATTAACATTAATTGCCTTAAGTAAGTGCCAACACACAATCAGCGCTATAAAAAAGATAGATAGACCAAATAGTAGAGCTATAAATTGGCGATAACGAGTGAAGTATTCTATTAACTGCCAAGGCAAAACTTTACGCGTTGATATTTTCACTTAATCAACTCCAATATTTGCTTTGATAATATTTTGATTCGCGCATTCTACCTTTCCATTTTAGTGAAAACAATCGTAAAAAAATAAAGAAACAATAAAAAAACATTAATTACTGAAATTTTACTATTAATATTGTATGTGTATTTGTTTACCTAAGATTAGATTACTTTAGAAAGAACGTTTTACCTTCTAATATTGTATCTAGACGATGGAAAATGTCTTTTTGCATGTGATAGACAATTATTTTATTGAAATTTTTATGTAAAAAATATCCTTTACGCTATAATCGTGTTGACTTAATTTTTAATTTGTGAAACTAGATTTTTTGTTGAAAATGTATTTGCAAAAATCGATCATTACCAAGTAAGCACTATGCGATGTGATAAGTTGACAAGAAATTATGCTAGCAACGTTATGGTATAGCATTTGTATGATGTGGATATTAATGTAAAGGAACATTATCATGAAGTCAAAGGTACAACATGTTAGAATAAAAAAGAAGAATAAGAGTGGGTTAATTAAGCAGTTAGCATTAAGTTATTTTCGTTTTGTTATATGTCGATTATGCTTCTGTAGCGATTTACTGTTGATATTGCAAAAAAAACTCATCACTTTAAAATCAATTTTATTTTTGTGTTTTTGTATAGGAATTAGTCATCCTTTATTTGTATTTGGGGTATTACCTAAAGTTAAGTCTGCAAAAACCGTAAAAGAAATACAGGGTTCAGCACCTTATTTAACGTTTGATGGTGGCAAAACCCAATCATGGGATACGGATAGATTTTTAAATATTGAGCTACCTGATGGTAAGGTGCTAACCCCAAAAAACAATCCCTCAACTAAAGCCAATCCGATACCATTGCCGCATGATGGTTTAAAACTTAGCGATATTAAAACGCTTATTCCATTGGGTCAAAGTGCTATTTCAATGACCGATTTGCTGAATAATAATGGTTTTTGGGCTGATAAAGATGGCGATGGTGATATTACCGCAACGGGGAATTTAACTATTATTGGTCGAGATGCCAATGGTACCGAAATGGGATTAGATGATACCTTTCAGGATTGCAATGCGCCCTATAGTGTAACAATGCAAAGTGATAATAGCATTTTATCAACGGCTTATGGAAAACCAAATTCAACTCAGATAGCAGCTAATCGCGCCACCTATTACCTAAATCCGCCTAAAGGCGCTTGTACTTATTCTGCCAAGCCTAACTTATATTTAAGTAATAGTCGAAAAAAAAATTGGGGGGGGCAAATTATTCAGGTCCACCAAACCAATGGGATGATGCAAAAGGTTTTAAACGTCAAGATTTAAATAATCCGGCATCAAACTTTCCAACCATGGGGGCATATGGGCTATTTTTTACCATGGATATGGTTGATAGCTTAGGCAGTGATATGACGTTTGACAAGTCACCAGCAACATCGGGCATTGATTTAACTATAACGGGCAATGGCAGTATTGCCAAGATTCGATTAGTCGGACCCAAAGAGGGGGCTAGCGCTGCCGAGGCAGCAACCGCAGTGCCGACGACCTTTATCTTATATTCCGATAAAGCCAAAACCAATAAAGTATATAGTTTTACCATCAAAAAATGGTTTATCGCAAGAAAGGATTATAGTGGTAGCAATCGTAGTTATGCTCAGGCTGAACAATACTGTAATCAGTTGGGCTATCAAATACCTACAGTTAATCAATTAACTAATGCTAATTCTCAATATTGGAATCAAGGTTTAGCAGGTCAGGGGAGTAATTATCAACGTCGTATTGGTGGGGGATTATTGGCAGAATGGGGAGAAACTTATGACTATGCTAACATTAATGATAGCTACCCTGGTAGTAATTTCGAAAGTAATATGGTTTATTGGACTAAAAATACATATAAATCTCCATACGAAAGACCTATAAATCTTCTAGTATATTCTAATATGGGACAAGTTGACATTTGGTTGTATGGAAATACAGTTTGTGTAAATTAAATTAGCAAAATAATATTATGAATAATAAAAATGATAAGCAACAACAGGGGATTATTCAAGCTATACAATCTTTTGTTAAACGAAAATTGGCTAATGACTTTTCAGGTCATGATATGGCGCACATTGAACGTGTTGTAAAGTTAGCAAAAAAGATTTTACAGCATGAACCAAAAGCGAACGGTTTTATTGTGATTGTTAGCGCTTATTTACATGATGTGATTGATGAAAAAGTGGTTGCTGATGTGAGTCAAGCAATAATGGAATTGCGTGATTATTTAACGTCTTTAACACTTACCGACACCGAAATTAAGATGATTTTTGCTATCATCGAGAATATGTCATATCGAAAAAATCTTAATCAGAAAAAAGAATTATCACTAGAAGGGCAGATCGTACAAGATGCCGATCGTTTAGATGCATTGGGTGCAATTGGTATTGCTCGCACCTTTTATTATGGCGGTAATAAGCATAATATTATGTACGATCCTAATATTTCACCACGAACTGCACTGGATGAAAATAATTATAAACATCCTAATACCGTTATTAATCATTTTTATGAAAAACTTTTTTTACTTAAAGATATGATGAATACCCCCATAGCAAAAAAGCTAGCCGAGCCAAGACATCATTTTTTAGTTCAGTTTGTTAAACAATTTGAAAAAGAATGGCAAGGAGAGGATTATTCTTACTGAAAATTAGTTTATCGATAATAGTTAGAGTATGAATAATTAATTTTTGAAAAATTTGTATAACGCCTGCCTCTTTTAAGAAGGCAGGTTTTACTAAAATGGAATTGGTGTTCCAACTAATCCAAGTACAATAGGAAGAGTGATCAAGCTTAATAAAGTACTGAGCAAGGTCGCACTTGATACCAGTTCTGGATGAGTATCAAATTGTACTGACATTAATGTGGTATTGGCGGCACTTGGCATTGCAGCTAGGACAATTAAAACTTGTTTATAAACAGGCTCAATTGGCATAAAGTAAACCATACAAAATGCCACAATTGGTGAAATCACCATACGTGCAAGCAAGGCAAATGAGATTTTAGGATAATCAAGCTGAGTAAGTTTTATTTTTGCCAGTTGCATGCCCAAAATAATCATGATCACTACAATTGATGCGTCACCGATCATTCCGATTGAAGTCATAATCGATTTAGATAAAGGGATGTGGCACAATTGGAAAATAATACCTAAAAAAGCACCATACGCTACAGGCATGCGAATAACTTTATTAATAACGTCTTTTTGATTTACAATATCATTATGAGCGCTACCTTTAGCCGCATAGTAAATGCCGACAGTGCTCATTACAAACTGTTGTAATACCATCATTATTACGCCAAGATCAAAGCCGACTGCTCCAAAAAAGATTAATAGTACAGGAGTGCCATAGTTACCATTGTTCATAAAACAGGAACTCAAAATCATTGCACAGCGCTCTTTAACTGAATACTTCATGAGTATCGACCAAATTGAGACAATAATGACTAATGAAAAGCATAAACCAAAGACATAACCAATATAAAATAGATAATCTGTGGTTAAAGTATGAGTATAAAACGTTTTAAATGCCAAAAAGGGCGATAGCACATAAAGTGACATTTTCGATAAGTTGGCGACATCAAATTTTAAGGCTTTTTGTGCGATAAAACCTACAATAAAGATACAAAAAATAGGAAATAAGATAATAAAAAATTGCATAAGTTATATCTTTTGGTTAATTAAATTAATTCATTGAATCAAAAGCTATAATGATTGATTCTCGAAGTTTTTGACATGTTTCATCATCAAGCGCTTGATTGTTTTTATCAGTTAGAATAAATAGATCTTCAATATGTTCGCCGATAGTTGCTATTTTAGCGCTACGTAATGATAAATCTAAATTAGCAAATATTTCGCCCACACAAGCCAGCAATCCCGGTCTATCAAGTGCTATGAGCTTCATATAGGTTTGGCTGTCATTAAAGGCTGAAAGAAAGTTAACCTCAGTCGGCACTGAAAACGATCGCAATCGTTGTTTCGGTGGTTTTATGGTGACAGGTTTGTAAACAGGTTGTTGTAGTGCTTTATCAAGTGCATTTACTAGACCTTGGTTTCTATCTTCTTGTACAGTCTGTCCATTAGGCTCTAATACGATAAATGTATCGAGTGCAAATCCTTTTTTATTCGTAATGATAAGTGCATCATGAATAGTTAAATTATGCATACTTAGCGTATTACACACAGTTGCAAATAGATAAGGTCTATCTGGCGAATAAATAAAAAGCTCACTACCACCATGAGATGGATTTGGATTTATGGCTACTAATGTTTTGCCCAAGTCATGTTGCAATAAAATTTTTGCATGCCATACAATTTGTTCGGTTGTATAACGGACAAAGTAGTCAATGCGATAGTTTTGCCAAAGCTCTTTAATAATTTGTTCATCATAATTTTGTTTAACTAAAATGGTTAATGCCTCTTGCTTATTTTTACGTGCAACACTTCGCTGTTCGGGTATTTGGTGTATACCAGAGTCAAAGGAACTTGCTGCACTAAGATAGAGTTCGCGCATTAAACTTTGTTTCCAATTATTCCAAAGCGTTTCGTTTGTAGCACAAACATCAGCTACTGTTAGGCATAACAAATACTGTAAGCGACGCTTACTTTTGACCAATTGAACAAATTCTCCAATTACCGCAGGATCTTGTAAATCTCTGCTTTGGGCGGTAACAGACATCAGTAGGTGATAACGTACTAACCAGCAAATTAAATCAGTATCTTTGGTTTCGAGTTCGTGTAGTTGACAAAATTTTTCAACTAAATGAGCGCCAATTTCCGAGTGATCGCCATGCCTACCTTTGCCAATATCATGAAATAGACCAGCAATTACCAATAATTCGAGTTTAGGTAATTTAGCAAATACTTTTGCACTATTAGGATGTTTTTGTTTGCCACTTTCGGTTTTAAGACTATCAAGTTCAAGCAGCAAGCGGATGGTATGTTCATCAACAGTGTAAGCATGGAATAGATCAAATTGCATCATCCCAGATATATGTTTCCAACCCGGTATATAGACAGAAAGTATACCGTATTTATGCATTGGTAAAATGGCTTTATTAATTGCATCTGGGTGCTTGATAATCGACATAAAAAACGCTCTTGCTTTTGCATCTTCACAAAGTAAAGTGGTTAGTGTGCGCCGAGCGGAACGTAATTGTCTAATTGTATTAGAATACAGTCCTATAACTTGAGGATTCAACAAAATAGTGTGAAAAAGCTGCATAATCATGACGGGATTTTTTTTGAAAATGTCATTATCTTTTACATCAATTAGGTTGTCTCGAACTTGAAAATATTCGTCAATATCATAAGGTTTGTTATGTGGATTATGTTCAAGTATAGATTCATAAAACAGTTGTAATAACATTTGATTAAGTTCAGTAATATTGTGAGCAACACGATAATAATCATGCATCATCTTCTCAACAGGAGCATTACCTTCGCCTTGATAACCTAACATGTTAGCAATGCTTAACTGACGATCGAATAACAAACGATTATCATAACGAGTTATGACACAATGAAGCGCAAAACGTATTCTCCATAAAAATTTACGACAAGTTTTAAAGTCTTCAATATCTTCAGGGGTTAAATAGTTGAAATCAGCTATTTTTTGTAGAAATTCTCCACCAAAGTGACGAATCGCTATCCATTGAATAATTTGCATATCTCGCAATCCACCCGGACTATTTTTCAAATCAGGCTCTAGGTTATAAGAGGTGCTGTGATATTGCTTATGACGTTCATGTTGTTCTTGTATTTTTGCCTTATAAAAAGCACGAGACGGCCAGATTCTATCGCTAAAAATTTGCTTGTGTAGTTCATCTAATAGTAATTGATTGCCAGAAATAAGCCTTGATTCAATCAAATTAGTCATTATTGTGATATCATTTTTTGCTTCTTGTAGGCAGATTCTTAATGTTCTAACACTGTGCCCTATATCTAAATGCAAATCCCATAACAAGCGGACTAAATCACTGATCTGTTTTTCTATCTCTTTAGTCAACGGATAATCACTTAAAATTAAAATATCAATATCTGACAGTGGGTGTAATTCCGCTCGACCATAACCACCAACAGCAACCAAAGCGATACGATTACGTTTAAAGAAGGAAGAAACATGTTTAGGTATTTGATAAAAACGCCATAATCGCTCAAGTAAACGGTCAATAAATTGACTGCGTAAATGCACTAAGGTATCAATGTCAGCTTGTTGCTCAAACTGGACCATGGACCACTGTTGAAACTCCTCAAGCTGCTGTTTTAGATATGTAATATTTATCTGTTCATCATTGAAATTAAGTGGAGAGACTGGGTAACACAAATGGGTTTTAGTCATAGCTATATTATCAAATTAAGACAATTCAATAGCTATATCGTTACCCGATTTTAAATGACTGTCAAGCTACGGTTAGAAGAAAGAAAATTATTATTAATTGATATTAACAACAAAAAAGGAACAATAATTTGTTCCCTTTGTCAAAAAGTTTCAGGTAAGTATGTGTTTGAGTATAAAATTATAAAGTAAAATCGCTTAAATCATCTTCATTAATTTCAGAATCAATTTGTCCAACTAAATATGAGCTCATTTCGGCTTCTTGTGGTGCTACTTGCACATTATCAGAAACAAGCCAGTTATTAATCCATGGAATTGGATTGGATTTAGCTTCAAAAGGTAATTTTAGTCCGACCGCTTGCATACGAATGTTCGTTATATACTCGACATATTGGCATAATATATCTTTATTTAAACCAATCATTGAGCCGCCCTCAAACAGGTATTCGGCCCATTGTTTTTCTTGATTAGCGGCTTGTAAAAATAATTTATAACAATCTTGTTCACACTCTTTGGCAATTTCAGCCATTTCGGGATCGTCTTCACCACTGCGTAGTGTGTTGATCATAAACTGAGTGCCAGTTAAATGTAGCGCTTCGTCGCGGGCAATAAGTTTAATGATTTTAGCATTCCCTTCCATTAGTTCTCGTTCAGCAAAAGCAAATGAGCAGGCAAAACTAACATAGAAGCGAATAGCCTCAAGTGCATTGACACTCATTAAACATAAGTAAAGTTTCTTTTTAAGTTCACGTAAATTAATGCAAACAGTGCGATTATTGATGTTATGTTCACCCTCACCAAATAAATTATAGTAACTTGCATAGCTAATAAGATCATCATAATAACCTGCAATGTCCCCAGCACGTTTTTGAATTTCTTTATTTGTGACAATATCATCAAAAACCACAGATGGATCGTTAACGATATTACGAATGATATGAGTATATGAACGAGAATGAATGGTTTCAGAAAACGACCAAGTTTCTACCCATGTTTCCAATTCAGGTATTGAAATAAGTGGCAGTAAAGCAACATTAGGGCTACGACCTTGGATGGAATCAAGCAGAGTTTGATATTTTAAATTGCTGATAAAAATATGTTTTTCATGCTCTGGTAACGCAGCATAATCAATACGGTCTTGTGAAATATCGACTTCTTCTGGGCGCCAAAAGAAAGAAAGTTGTTTTTCAATTAGCTTTTCAAACATCTCATATTTTTGTTGATCATAACGCGCAACATTCACTGATTGTCCAAGGAACATTGGTTCTTTAAGCTGGTCGTTATGCACTTGCGAAAAGGTACTGTAATTCATACTCATAAAAGAACTCCTACTCATTTACTGTTGCTTTTACCGCTTCCTTTTGACAGTGTAAAAGGCAAGTTGAATGGGGAAATTACTAGTTTTCCCCGATAAAAAATTGAATTTTAGCGTGTAGCTATTTAGTTTTAATCAAGGTTAAATTTTGCAAGCGCCACCTTCACAGCCATCATCCGAATGGGTTGTTGGAACAATATCACCTTGAATATCTTCAGCGCCATCGCGTGTATTATGATAATAGAGTGTTTTTACGCCAAATTTATAAGCAGTCAATAAGTCTGATAATAGCTGTTTCATGGGTACTTTATTATTTGGGAACTTAGCCGGATCATAATTAGTATTAGCAGAAATTGATTGATCAATAAATTTCTGCATGATGCCTACTAATTGTAAATAACCAGTGTTATTTGGAATTTGCCAAAGTAATTCGTAAAAATTTTTCAGATGGTTATACTCAGGAACCACTTGTTTTAAAATACCATCTTTTGATGCTTTTACACTAATAAAACCACGTGGTGGTTCAATACCATTTGTTGCATTGGAAATTTGTGACGAAGTTTCTGATGGCATTAATGCCGATAATGTCGAATTACGAAGTCCATAGGTTTTAATTGATGCTCGTAGTGATTCCCAGTCATAGTGTAATGGCTCTTTAGTAATGGTATCTAAATCTTTTTTATAAGTATCAATAGGTAAAATACCTTGCGAATATGTGGTTTGACTAAATAATGGGCAGGATCCCTTTTCTTTAGCTAGATTATTCGATGCTTTTAGCAAATAGTATTGCATTGCTTCAAAGGTACGGTGAGTTAAATTATTGGCACTACCATCAGAATATTTAACCCCATGTTTTGCTAAATAATAGGCATAGTTAATAACACCAATACCTAATGTGCGGCGATTTAATGAAGAATGACGAGCTGCAGGTACAGGATAATCTTGGTAATCAAGTAGTGAATCAAGAGCGCGTACTGCTAAATCGGCTAGTTCTTCAAAGTCATCTAGGGATTCTATTTTACCTAAATTAAAGGCTGATAATGTGCAAAGGGCAATTTCGCCATGTTCATCATTAACGTTGTTAAGCGGTTTTGTTGGCAGTGCAATTTCCATACATAAATTAGATTGATGAACAGGTGCTAATTGTGCATTAAATGGGCTGTGAGTATTACAGTGATCGGCATTTTGGATATAAATACGCCCAGTTGATGCGCGCTCTTGCATTAATAATGCAAAGAGTTCAACGGCTTTAACTTCGCGTTTGCGGATATTTGGATCTTGTTCGTATTGGTGATAAAGCGTTTCAAACTTATCTTGATCGGCAAAGAAGGCATCATAAAGTCCAGGAACGTCCGATGGGCTAAATAAGGTAATATTTTCGTTTTTGATTAAACGTTGATACATTAATTTATTGATTTGTACGCCATAGTCTAAATGGCGGACACGATTTTCTTCAACGCCACGGTTGTTACGTAATACTAATAAACTTTCAACTTCTAAATGCCAAAGAGGATAGAAAACAGTTGCTGCTCCTCCTCGCACACCACCTTGCGAACAAGATTTAACCGCTGTTTGGAAATATTTATAAAATGGAATGCAGCCTGTATGAAAAGCTTCACCACCGCGAATTGAGCTTCCTAACGCACGAATTCGCCCTGCATTAACCCCAATTCCTGCCCGTTGTGATACATATTTAACAATAGCGCTTGCTGTGGCGTTAATAGAATCTAAACTATCATCACATTCAATTAATACGCAAGAACTAAACTGTCGAGTAGGAGTACGAACCCCCGCCATAATTGGCGTTGGTAGCGAAATTTTAAAGGTTGAAACGGCATCATAAAAGCGTTTGATATAACTAAGACGTGTATCTTTAGGATAATTAGCGAAAAGGCAAGCTGCAACTAGAATATATAAAAACTGCGCGCTTTCATAAATCTCGCCAGTGACACGATTTTGTACTAGATATTTTCCTTCAAGCTGTTTAACTGCGGCATACGAAAAAGACATATCTCGCCAGTGATCGATAATCTTATCCATTTGTTCAAATTCTTCTTGCGTATAATCTTCAAGCAAGTGTTTATCATAAAGCTCGTTATCGACCAATTTTTTAACATGTTCATAAAGTGAAGGTGGGGTAAATTGATTAAAGGCTTTTTTACGTAAATGAAAGATCGCTAAGCGTGCGGCTAAATATTGATAGTCTGGCGCTTCTTGTGAGATCAGATCGGCTGCAGCACGAATAATTGTCTCATGAATATCCGATGTACGAATGCCATCATAAAATTGAATATGTGAACGTAATTCAACCTGAGAAACAGAAACATTTTCTAATCCTTCAGCAGCCCATGTAATAACACGGTGGATTTTATCAAGGTTTATTGGTTCTTTCTTTCCATCTCGTTTGGTAACGAGTATTGATTTATTCATTCTTTCATTCCAATGTTAAAGTATATTTTTAATTATGATAATTGATATTTATCAAAATATACAATATGTAGTACCTATTAATTAAATTTATCACTATATGTAGTATTATTAATCAATAGTTCAAATTTATTAATTAAAATAAAACGTTATTGATTTTAATAGCTAGAATTTATTTTTTCATAAAAAATGAAAAAAAGAACTTATGCCAGTTACCGTCGTGCTGTCGATATCTTTTAATTGATTATCGGCAAAGTAAAAATTTGTGTAAAGCGATAACAAAAAATTTGAAAGCGATTTATCAGGCTACAACAGAACAGCAAGCACAAGCATTTACGCATTTTGGGTCAATTTGGGTTGAAAAGTAGGACTATACTAGCCAGTCGTAGCGTATAGGAACTGGGAAAACCTCAGCACCTTGTACTTACCCGTGTTGACATTCGCAAAGCAAATTTACATCACCAATGCAATAGAGTCTTTAAACAGTCCTATTCGCCATATCATCAAGAAATGTAAAGTTTTACAAACAGATAAATCAGTTAAAAAAGTCATTTTTTGGACAATACCACACGCTTGTAATAAATTGGCTATATCAATCCAAAACTTAAAAAAATGCTATAAGTCGGTTCATTATAAAATTTGGTGACTGAATCAACCGTCACCTTGAATAGGTAAATACACAAAATTTAGAGTAGTGCCTTTCAATCTGATTTTCTAGTTAATTTCTTAATAGCAAACGAGCAAATAGGAATAATCTCACGCTTTTCTTGCTGTAATTTTTCTACTACAAGGTCTAATAAATTATCTGCAATACCTTGACCACGATACGCAGAATCAACATAAGTATGATTAATAGTAGCTTTATCTTTCCCGACCCTTGTAAAGGTCATTTCAGCTATTTCTTTATTATTAGCATCACAAGCATAAAAACGATCATTATCTTCTAAAAAATGTAGTGTCATAAAATTACCAATATAACATTGTAATTAGTTTACTATGATTCACATCCATACTTGATAAATAAAAACTCTTTTATTATTAAAAGCAGCCTAATTCCATATCGACTCATTTTAAAGGAGTTAGTAGATAAACAAATAGGTGACTGTCATAAAATATCATTTTTACCAGTTCACCTATTAATAAAACAATCAGATATTTATCTACTACTAATTATGCTTAAATGGCACAATTAACATTTAAAATAATCGTTTGGCTGTATTATATAGATCCATATCAAATGGACGCTTCATATTATTGATAGCATCTATAATATCGTGATGTACTAATTTACCATTTTGTACGCCAACGCTTCTACCTGCATAGCCTTGTAGCAGTAATTCAACAGCATAAGCCCCCATACGAGACCCCAAAATACGATCATAAGGGACAGGAGAACCACCACGTTGAACGTGCCCTAATACTGTGGCACGAGTTTCGTGATGAACAGCAGCTTCAATGTCTACTGCAAGTTGATTTACATCACACATATGTTCTGTAACAGTCACAATTGCATGTTTTTTACCTTTTGCAAAGCCTAGTTTAATTTCTTCGATTAGATCTTCCTTCGTATAAGAAACCTCTGGAATAATCATAAATTCACAACCACCAGCAACTGCTGCATTTAAGGTTAAATCACCACAATCTCTCCCCATTATTTCAATAACTGAAATTCGGTTATGTGAAGAACAAGTATCACGTAATCTATCGATTGCTTCAACTGCAGTACTAAGTGCAGTAAAATACCCTATAGTATAATCAGTACCACGAATATCATTATCAATAGTTCCTGGTAAACCAATACATGGAAAACCTTCTTCAGTTAATCGCATTGCGCCCATATATGAACCATCACCACCAATAACAACTAAAGCATCAATTTGATGTTTTTTTAGATTAGCAATGGCTTTTTGTCTTACAGCTTTATCTTTAAACTCTGGAAATCTAGCCGAACCAAGAAATGTACCACCACGAGTAATAATATCAGATACACTTGAACGCTTTAGTTGAACAATGCGATCTTCACAAAGTCCCATATAACCATCATAAACACCAAAAACATCCAACCCTTCTGATAATGCTGTTCTCACTACACCTCGAATAGCAGCATTCATTCCTGGAGCATCGCCACCACTGGTTAAAATACCTATTTTTCTTATCATATAAAATAACTCCAAATTATTAACTTTTAGTTATTATAGAGTCTTAACAGATATCTAACAATAGACAATAAAAGCTATTTTTGATTAAGTTTTCTACTTCATCATTTCGATGGGCACAACAGAAATTGGATCTTGATGAATAATCACCGTTGCAGGAGAAAATTCTTTAGAAATATGTTTTTCAATAGCATCAGCAATGGCATGAGCAGTGATTAAAGGCATATCATCGTCTAATTCAAGATGCAATTGAATAAATTTGAGAGGGCCTGCTTGGCGGGTCTTTAGATCATGAAAACCTCTTACATCTGGATATGAAGCAACAATTTCAGCTATTCGCAAATTATCACTATCTGGTAAAGCATGATCTAATAGGTCTTTAATTGCATTATGTGCAATGTGATAAGCATTATAACAAATATACAAAGCAATAAAAATTGCAAAGGCCGCATCAGCATAAGTAATGCCATACCAACTTAAACAAAGTGCAATTATAACAGCAATATTCAACAACATGTCGGAAGAATAATGCAACATATCGGCTTGAATAGCATTACTTTTAGTGATTTTTACAACATATCTTTGATACAAAACAAGAATGCATGTCACTACAGCAGAAACAGTTGAGACAATAATCCCCAATAAAGGTTCCTGTAGTTCATTCGGATAAATAAAAGAGCGAATACTAGAAAGTAACAAAATTATTGCAGAACCAATAATAAACGCGCTTTGTAATAATCCTGCCAAAGATTCGGCCTTGCCATGACCAAAAGTATGATCAGCATCTGCAGGCTTTAGTGCATAACGAACTAAAAAAAAGTTAACACCAGAAGCAAGTAAATCGATACTTGAATCTAATAATGAAGCAAATAAACTTATTGAACCAGTAAACCAACAAGTAATAAATTTAATTAAAATTAAGGAAATAGAGATTGAAACGGCACCTAGCGTCGCTCTTTTAACTAATTTTTCATACAAATGTGAATTTGACATTTAGTACCTATTTATTGATAGGATTCAATTCCCAAAGGAAGAACTAATTGCCGAGCAATTTCAGCTGCTTTTATTCGGCCTAACAACGCATCTATAATTTTTAAAGCAAAATCAATAGAAGTTGCGGGACCTTGGCTAGTAATAACTTTATACAACTCATCAAAATAAACTCTATCGGACTTCCAATTTTTAAACGCCTCTTTAGTGGTTGGATAACCAGTCATATATGCGTGTGGAAATAAGTTATGATGTTGTAAAACCATAGCTGGAGAAGCACAGATTGCAGCAACAATACCGCCACTTTGGTGCGTTTGTTTCAATTTTTCGATTAGCAATGGACAATCTCGAAAATTTTCAGCACCTTTAACACCTCCAGGTAAAACAACAACATCAAAATCAATGTATTGAACATCCGAAAGTATTTTTTTTGCCAAAATGGTAACTCCTCGAGAACATTCAATTTCACGAGAACTTGAAATACTTGCAGTAGTAACTTTAATATCAGCTCGGGTTAATAAATCGATAGTGGTTACTGCTTCTGTTTCTTCACAACCATTCGATAAAAACACCAATGCTTGCTTTGTCATCATTACGCTCCTTTTGAAAAAACAACTTATTAATTTTTTATCGAAAATGAATTATTTCACCCTTTCAATATTGGCGCCTAATTTTCTTAATTTTGCTTCAATATTGTCATAGCCTCGATCTATATGGTAAATACGATCAACAGTGGTTAAACCTTCAGCAATACAACCAGCTAAAACTAGACTCGCTGACGCCCGCAAATCCGTCGCCATCACTTGTGCACCGCTCAATGTTTCAACACCATGGGTAATTAAGGTATTACCTTCAATTTCTGCTTTTGCACCCATGCGAATTAGCTCAGGAACATGCATAAATCGATTTTCGAAAATGGTTTCTTTAATGATTCCTGTACCTTCAGCAACCATATTTAGCAATGAGAATTGTGCTTGCATATCAGTAGGAAAACCTGGATGCGGAGCAGTATGAATGTTAACAGCTTTTGCCCTTTTTCCTTGCATATCTAAACAAATCCAATCTTCACCTACCTCAATCTTAGCACCAGCTTCCTTCAATTTAGAAAGCACCGCATCAAGTAGGGTTGGATCAGTTTTACGGCAAGTGATTTTACTTCTAGATATAGCTGCCGCAACTAAAAAAGTCCCTGTTTCAATACGATCAGGAACTATTTCATGTATACCACCACCTAAACGTTCAACCCCTTCTATCTCAATACGCATTGTACCAGCACCAGTAATTTTAGCGCCTAACATATTTAAGAATTTAGCGGTATCAACAATTTCAGGTTCACAAGCTGCATTTTCGATGATAGTTTTGCCTTCAGCTAAAGTTGCGGCTGACATAACCGTAACGGTCGCGCCAACACTCACTTTATCCATGACAATATGAGTACCTTTTAGTTTTCCATTGACTGACGCTTTAACATAGCCTTCATCAAGTGCGATTGTCGCACCAAGTTGTTCAAGACCACTAATATGAAGATCAACAGGTCTTGCACCAATAGCACAACCGCCAGGTAATGAAACTTGTCCTTGCCCAAAACGAGCGACAAGAGGACCTAAAGCCCAAATTGAAGCACGCATAGTTTTTACTAGCTCATAAGGTGCACAGTAGTTATTCAGATGACCTGCATCAAGGTAAATAGAATCATTTCGTTCATATTTTACACCTAGCTGGCCTAGCAATTCCAAAGTTGTATCGATATCTTTTAATTTAGGAACATTTCGAAGTTCTACTGGTTTTTCTGCCAAAATTGCAGAAAATAAAATGGGTAGCGCAGCATTTTTTGCGCCAGAAATAACCACTTCGCCATTTAGCGATGTTGGACCTGTTACGTGAAACTTTTCCATTGTTAACTCTTATGCGTGATAAATTGGCTATTATTATAGAAGCTATTTACTAATAGTTAAATGAATTTCATTAAAAATTGAAAATATCGCTTTTTTGAGATCAATAAAAACAACTAAAAATCAATAAGTTAAAAATTTTATCTTATTTTGAATCTAGTAAATAATTACGATTAATCAATGATTGACTCAAACAAATTAGCGCCTTATAGTGAATATACTATTTTCACATACAATTTGGGTTATATGACATATACCGCAAGATGTCCTTATATCAATACGATAATATTCAGTCGAGGGAAAAATATATTTGATTCACTTGCAAAAACAAGTCAGATTAATAACAAAAATAAATTCATTAAAAAAGAACGTTTATATCTAATTTTATACTGAAACACATAGTTACCTGAAACTTTTTTACAAGTTAACTGGCATAGAGAAGTGCTCATCTTTAATAGTCACACATAATTTAATTTGCTAACATAAATGGCTTTTAAACATGGTAAAAAAGAACTACACAATAACATGGATTACGATATCGCGATTATAGGACTAGGGCCTGCTGGCAGTACGCTAGCCCGTTTACTGAGTCCTTCATTCAAAGTCATTGCATTAGATACAAAACATAAAACGGGAAATGGCGGATTTCATAAACCTTGTGGGGGACTATTAGCAGATGATGCACAAAAAGCCTTTGCTAGGCAAAATATAAACTTACCGGCTGATATTTTAACTGATCCTCAAATTTTTAATGTCAGAACTTATGACTTACAAACCAAACTTATTCGCAACTATCAGCGAAGTTATGTGAGTTTTGATAGGCACAAATTTGATCTGTGGCTAAAATCACTAATACCATCAAATGTAACCGTCCTTCATAATACACTCTGTAAAGAAGTAAGACGCATTATTGATGGTTATCAGATCACTTATCTTGATGAAAATAAAAATGAACACAACGCCACTGCTCAATATGTGGTCGGTGCTGACGGTGCCAATTCTCTGGTTAGACGAATGCGATATCCTCAACATACGATAAGACAATATGTAGCGATACAACAATGGTTTATAGAGCAACATCCAACGCCATTTAATTCTTGTATATTCGACAATGAATTAACAAATTGCTACTCGTGGAGTATTTCAAAAAATGGTTATTTTATCTTTGGCGGTGCTTTTCCTAAAAAAGTAGCGAATCAAAATTTTGAACAATTAAAAGAAAATTTAACTAAACAAGGGTTTATTTTTGGTAAACCTCTCAAAACAGAAAAATGTTTAGTGGTCTATCCAAATCGGCTACGTGATTTTTATACTGGTAATGAAAATATTTTTTTAATTGGTGAAGCTGCTGGTTTTATTAGTGCAAGTTCGTTAGAAGGTATTAGCTATGCTTTAGATAGCGCTGAAATTTTAAGTAAAATATTAAATAGTGGCCATCCAAAACCTAATAAATGTTATTATCAACGTACAATACCATTACGCTTCAAACTTTATAGTAAAATTGTTAAAGCCAAACTATTAACAACTCCTTTGTGGCGTAAATTAATAATGAAAAGTAAGATTCAGCATATTGAATAACTTAAAATAAAAAAATAATAATGAAATATATTGGGAAATATTAATTATGTTTGATGTAAACGATCTGATCCGTTTTAACCACGAATGGTCAGAAAAAATAGAGCAAGAAGATCCTGAATTTTTTAAACAACTTGCAGTTGAACAAAATCCTAAATTTTTATGGATCGGCTGTTCAGACAGTCGTGTGTCAGCAGAAAAACTCATTAAGTTAAAGCCAGGTGAGTTATTTGTGCATCGTAATGTTGGTAATCTTGTAATACACACTGATTTAAACTGTTTATCTGTCGTTCAATATGCAGTGGATGTACTTAAAATTGAAGATATCATTGTTTGTGGTCATTTAGGTTGTGGTGGAATTCGTGATGCGGTTGAAAATCCTGATTTAGGGCTAATTAATAACTGGTTACTGCATATTCGTGATCTTTGGTTTCGAAACAGCTCACTTCTAGGGGAATTTCCACCCGATATCCGTTTGGATGTTTTATGTGAACTTAATGTAATCGAACAAGTCTACAATCTTGGACACTCTACAATTATTCAATCTGCATGGCAACGAGGTCAAAAGGTTAATTTGCATGGTTGGGTTTATGGAATTCATAATGGCAAAATTACTGATTTGCATATCACTTCATCAAGTAGCGAAAATCTTGAAATTAACTACCGAGAAGCTATTTCTTATCTTCTAAATTTACATAAATCTCACTAATTAGCCCATGATTTTTATTTAAAACGATGGATAACTTGATTGCTGCTTCCTCGCCATAATAGACGAGGATCAGCAAGTTCCTGCACAAATTTTCCATCAATTAACACATCAATATAAGGAATAACTGCTTGTTGTTCAGCAGTTAACTCATCAAGCTTATACCCAGTCCAAAGCCAGATATCTTTATTATCGCACTCAGATTTAACACGTTGGACCAGTTTTAATATAGTTGCAACGTTTTGAGGATGCAAAGGATCACCGCCAGAAAGCGATAATCCTTGACGTTTTATTTCAGTATCTTGTAAATCTTTAATGATTTGATCTTCAAGTGCTTGTGTAAATGGTAAACCAGAATTTACTCCCCATGTACTTTTGTTATAGCAACCTGGGCACTGATGTACACACCCGGCAACAAAAAGAACACAGCGAGTTCCTTCCCCATTAACAACATCGACAGAATAATAACGATGATAATTCATAAATATTTATTGATTATTAACCAATTTGACCATTATTTAAATGTTTAACTCGACGTTTTACTTCTTCTTGTTTACCTGCATTGAATGGGCGGGCATCAGGACTACCTAAATATCCACAAACACGACGAGTAACCGATACTTTTGAAGAATCATGATTACCACAACTTGGGCAAACAAAGCCTTTGCTGGTACAAGAAAATTCACCGGTATAACCACATTCATAACATTCATCTATTGGCGTATTAGTCCCATAATAAGGAACTCGTGAATAACTATAATCCCAAACATCTTCTAATGCTTTGATATTGTTAATCATATTTGGATATTCGCCATAACAGATGAAACCACCATTAGCAACTTGAGGATAAGGTTTTTCAAATTCAATTTTTTCGTACGGATTAACCTTTTTCTCAACATCAAGATGGAAACTGTTAGTGTAATAACCTTTATCAGTAACACCTGGAATTACACCAAATTCAGCCGTATCAAGTCGGCAAAATCGATCACATAAATTTTCGCTTGGTGTGCTATATAAACTAAACCCATAACCGGTTTCGTTCTTCCATTGATCCACCGCATTACGTAAACGCTTAACAATTGCCACACCTTTTTCGCGTAATTTATCACTATCAAATGGATGCGTTTGATTTCCGTAAAGTGCATTTAATGTCTCATGAAGACCAATATAACCTAAAGAAATTGAAGCTCGCCCATTTTTGAAAATTTCAGAAACATTGTCATCTTCGTTAAGCCTTACACCACAAGCACCTTCCATATATAAAATTGGTGCCACTCTTGCTTTTACGCCATCAAGTCTAGCAATACGCGTCATTAATGCTTTTTTACATAGTTCTAAACGTTTATCTAAAATTTCCCAAAATCGAGCTTCATCACCTTTAGCTTCAATAGCTATACGAGGCAAATTTAGACTAATTACACCTAAATTATTGCGCCCATCATGAATTAACTGGCCGTTTTCTTCATAAACGCCCAAGAAACTTCGACAACCCATTGGCGTTTTAAATGAACCCGTCACTTCAACAACTTTATCGTAATTTAAAATATCTGGGTACATCCGTTTACTTGCACACTCAAGTGCAAGTTTCTTAATATCATAATTAATATCGCCCTGTTTATGGTTAATACCATCTTTAATGGCAAAAACAAGTTTTGGAAAAACTGCTGTTTTATGATTTTTACCTAATCCTTTGATACGAACTTTTAAAATAGACTCTTGAATTAAGCGTGATTCCCAACTAGTTCCTAAACCAAAACCAAAAGTAACAAACGGAGTTTGTCCATTAGCTGTGTGTAAAGTGTTTACTTCATATTCAAGAGATTGAAATGCATCATAACACTCTTTTTGAGTGCGACTTTCAGCATAAGCTTCTGGATTTGGGATATTCCATTCTTCAGCCACTTGTTTGTGTTTGTTATAACTAATAGTAACAAACTTTGCTAAAACCTCATCGATACGATTAATGGTCGTGCCACCATAAATATGGCTAGCCACTTGTGCTATAATTTGTGCAGTTACCGCAGTTGCTGTAGCAATTGATTTTGGAGGCTCAATCTCAGCATTACCCATTTTAAAACCATTTGTTAACATACCATCTAAGTCAATTAACATACAGTTAAACATAGGGAAAAATGGCGCATAATCTAAATCATGATAATGAATTTCACCACAATCATGAGCACGAGAAATATCTTTAGGTAATAAATACTGCTTCGCATAATGCCTTGCTACAATACCCGCGAGTAAATCACGTTGAGTTGGAATCACCTTGCTATCTTTGTTAGCATTTTCATTTAAAATGGCGACATTACTTTGCTCAATTAGTCCTCGAATATCCTGATTTAGACGGCTACGTTCTTCTCGAGCACGATCACGATCATGGCGATACTCAATATAAGTTCTCGCTAATTTTTTATAAGGGCCTGACATTAACTGATTTTCAACTGCATTTTGAATTTCGTTGATATCAACACTTTCACGTTCGCTCATTTGATTAGTAACAACACGAGCAACCGTTTCGCAATAATCAGGATCATGAACATTCGTCGCCACAGCTGCTTTGACAATTGCATCTTTAATTCGAGTCTCATTAAATGCAGTTTGACAACCATCTCGTTTTATTACTACAGGCATATATACTCCTCAATATCCATCAATAACTCGCGTTAGTCACAAGTGTTATACCAACATTAATATTCGTTGTTATTATTCATTTTTTATCAAATCATTAGTTTTTTGATATAATCCCGAGGTTTTCTACCGCTTAAATAACACTATATATAGTAAATAATATTCAATTATACACAATATATAGTGTTTTTCTAGGTTTTTTAATAAATGAAATCACTTGACAAATTTAAAATCAATAATGACAAGGAGTTATGAAATATTGAGATACAAAAGGGGAAAAAGCTATACAAAAGTGCAAACTTACTTGCACTCTTGTATAGCAAAATAAGATTATAAATTGAAAATATTAAGATTCAATATTTAACCAATCGGTATGGAACACACCTTCTTTATCAATACGCTCATAGGTATGAGCACCAAAATAATCTCTCTGAGCTTGAATCAAATTAGCTGGTAATACCGCTGATCGATAACTATCATAATAAGCAATCGCTGCTGAAAGTGTTGGAACAGCAATACCTTGTTGTACCGCTAAAGATACCACATCACGTAATGATTGTTGGTAAGCCTCAACTGTTTGATTAAAATAAGGCGCTAACAATAAATTATCAATCTCATTATTATCGGCATAAGCATCAGTAATTTTTTGAAGAAACTGTGCACGAATAATACACCCTGCTCTAAAAATCTTAGCTATTTCACCATAATTTAAATTCCATTGATATTTATGAGAAGCAGCTTTTAGCTGTGCAAAACCTTGTGCATAAGAAATAATTTTACCCATATACAGTGCTTTACGGACTTTTTCTATGAGCTCCTGCTTATCACCACTATAAGGCGCTTTTTGAGGACCTTTTAACACTTTTGCCGCCGCAACTCGCTGATCTTTAATTGCTGATAGATAACGAGCAAATACAGACTCAGTGATTAAAGATAAAGGCTCACCCAAATCTAAAGCACTTTGGCTGGTCCATTTACCTGTACCTTTATTGCCTGCCGCATCTAAAATCACATCAATTAAATAATTACCGTTTTCGTCTTTATGCTTAAAGATATCAGCGGTAATTTCGATTAAATAACTGTCTAACTCGCCTTTATTCCAATCTGTAAACACCTCAGCAAGTTCATCATTAGTTAAACCAACAGCATGTTTTAATACCGAATAGCTTTCAGCTATCAGTTGCATATCGCCATACTCAATGCCGTTATGAGCCATTTTTACATAATGACCAGCGCCATTTGGACCTATATAAGCAACACAAGGCTCACCATTAGCCTTAGCTGCAATCTTCTCTAATATTGGTGCAACTAATTCATAAGCCTCTTTTTGCCCACCAGGCATAATTGATGGACCTTTTAGCGCTCCCTCTTCGCCACCTGAAACACCAGTACCAATAAAGTTAAATCCTTCTGCTAACAATGTTTTGTTTCGACGAATTGTATCTTCAAAATAGGCATTCCCGCCATCGATAATAATATCACCTTTATCTAAAAGTGGACGCAACTCATCAATTACCGCATCGGTACCTTTACCTGCTTGCACCATAATCAGGATACGGCGTGGTTTTTCTAAAGAATTGACAAAATCTTCAATTGTATAATAAGGAACCAATTTCTTATCAGAATGTTCAGCCATGACTTGTTCTGTTTTATCTTTAGAGCGATTATAAATAGCAACAGAAAATCCTCGACTTTCAATATTGAGCGCAAGATTTCGCCCCATAACTGCCATTCCAATAACACCGATTTGTTGTTTTGACATGATTTGGCTCCTTTATTAAACCTCTATAACCTTAACCATAAGGTTTTAACAACACCTAAAACTTAATTAAGTTTTATAAATTACGCTATATTTTGCCATAAAAAAAGCCGTATCAGAATACAATACGGCTCTTTTTCATGACTTTAATGATATTTACTATCAACTGAATAAATCATGAACGTTTCATCATTTCGAAAAACTCATCATTAGTTTTAGTCATGGCAAGTTTATCGATCAAGAACTCCATTGCATCAGTCTCACCCATTGGGTTAAGAATTTTGCGTAAAATCCACATTTTTTGTAGTTCATCAGGCGAAGTCATTAGATCTTCTTTACGTGTACCTGAACGATTAAAGTCAATAGCAGGAAACACACGACGTTCAGCAATTTTACGCGATAAATGGACTTCCATATTACCTGTACCTTTAAACTCTTCATAGATAACTTCATCCATTTTAGAGCCAGTATCAATCAATGCTGTTGCAATAATTGTTAAACTACCACCTTCTTCCACATTACGTGCTGCACCAAAAAAACGTTTCGGACGATGTAATGCATTCGCATCCACACCACCAGTCAACACTTTACCTGATGAAGGAACAACTGTATTGTATGCACGAGCCAAACGGGTGATCGAATCTAATAAAATAATCACATCTTTTTTATGTTCAACCAAACGTTTTGCGCGTTCAATAACCATTTCAGCAACTTGAACATGTCTTGCTGCTGGTTCATCGAATGTCGATGCAACAACTTCACCTTTAACTAGACGCTGCATTTCGGTCACTTCTTCGGGACGCTCATCAATCATTAATACAACTAACTCGCATTCAGGATGATTAACCGCTAAGCTTTGTGCAATATTTTGTAAAAGCATTGTTTTACCTGCTTTTGGTGGTGCAACAATCAAGCCACGTTGACCTTTACCAATTGGTGATGCTAAATCAAGAACTCTTGCGGTGATATCTTCGGTAGAACCGTTACCTCGTTCCATTCGTAAACGAGAATTTGGATGAAGTGGAGTTAAGTTTTCGAAAAGAATTTTATTGCGGGCATCTTCTGGTTTATCGTGATTTACTTCATTTACTTTTAACAAAGCAAAATATCGTTCACCTTCTTTTGGCGGACGGATTTTACCTGCAATGGTATCACCAGTCCTTAAATTAAATCGTCGAATCTGACTTGGTGATACATAAATATCATCAGGACCAGCTAAATAAGAGCTATCAGCTGAACGCAAAAAGCCAAATCCATCTTGCAAAATTTCCAGTACGCCATCACCAAAAATATCTTCACCACTTTTGGCATGTTGTTTTAAGATTGCAAAAATAATGTCTTGTTTTCTAAGTCGGGCAAGATTTTCAAGCCCCATCTTTTTTTCTCCAAGCGCTACAAGCTCGGAAACAGAAGTGTTTTTTAATTCAGTTAAATTCATAATGTTAAAAATTCTTGAGGATAAAATTGATATGTTTGCAATTTAATATTATTTTTGTATATTTGTTTAATTCGCTTATAAAAAAGCTCTCTTACAACACTTAAATTCAATCGATTGCTAAGCTTTTGATGATAATTGAACATTTGAATATAGAATTTCACCACTTTACCAATAAAAACAATGAATTACAGAAAGGGATACATGTAAGAGAAGCACAGATTACACTAAAATCATTAATTTGTCTACAATTAATTGAATATAACTATTATAAATTAATAAATCTAATAAAATTAAAGACACAACAAAAGAGTAATGTAAAATTCATTACTCTATTAACCATATTATAAAAACATAAAGTAACTATTACAATTGAGGCTTAATAAAATCTTTAAGTTGAGCTTTAGATAAAGCTCCTACTTGAGTGGCAGCTACTTGTCCGTTTTTGAAAATCAATAAAGTAGGAATACCTCGAATACCAAATTTAGGTGCTATATTGGGATTTTCTTCAATATTCAATTTGGCAATAACTATCTTATCGCTATATTCTTGAGCTATTTCTTCCAAAATCGGAGCAACCATTTTACAAGGCTTACACCATGAAGCCCAAAAATCAACGAGTACTGGTTTCGATGATTCATTAACTACTTTATCAAAAGTTGCTTCTGATAACTGAACGATATTATCACTCATTTTTGTCTCCTACATTTTTACTTTTTACAATAATAGATTACTTTGAATTTCTCTACTAGCAATTAGTATAATAGGATATAATTATTAGTGATGTCACTATATTTAGTGTGTTATAATCTGACAATTCTGATAATTATATTCACAACAATAATGATTCAATCATATCTTACCAAAACAACTTTTAGCCAATTTCCTCTTCATCCTTCAGTGTTAAAAGCACTTGAAAAAAAAGGATTTGTTTATTGCACACCAATTCAAGAAAAGACATTACCGCTAACCACTAACGGAATGGATATTGCTGGGCAAGGACAAACTGGAACAGGCAAAACCATGGCGTTTTTAGCATCAACATTTAATCACTTGTTGAATCATGAGCCTTTACCTGATCACAAAATAAATCAACCAAGGGCAATAATTATTGCCCCTACACGCGAATTAGTTGTACAAATATACCATGACGCTGAACGACTATCTGAAGAAACAGGTTTAAAATTAGGATTAGCTTTTGGTGGTGATGGCTATGATAAACAATTAAAAATGCTTTCCACAGGGGTCGATATTTTAATTGCAACAACAGGACGATTGATTGATTATGCGAAGCAAAATTATATTAATTTAGACGCAATTCAAGTTGTCGTATTAGACGAAGCCGATCGCATGTTTGATTTAGGATTTATCCGTGACATACGTTGGGTTTTCAAACATATGACACCACCACAACAAAGATTAACCATGTTGTTTTCTGCAACATTAACACACAACGTGCGTGAATTAGCCTTTGAGCATATGAATAATCCTAAATATATTGAAGTTGAACCAGAACAAAAAATTGGGCATCGCATTAAAGAAGAACTATTTTTCCCATCTAACGAAGATAAATTAGCACTTTTACAAACACTAATTGAGGAAGAATGGCCTGATCGTTGCATTGTGTTTGCTAATACCAAAGTAACTTGCGAAAAGATTTGGCGACATCTTATCGCTGATGGACATCGTGTTGGATTATTAACTGGTGATATTGCTCAGAAAAAACGTTTATCAATTTTAGAACAATTTACCCAAGGTCATCTTGATATTTTAGTCGCTACCGATGTCGCAGCTAGAGGATTACATATTCCTAATGTTACTCACGTTTTTAATTATGATCTGCCCGATGATTGTGATGATTATCGTCATCGAATTGGAAGAACAGGGCGTGCAGGAGCTGGAGGTTACTCAATTTCATTAGCCTGTGAACGTTATTCGCAAAATTTACCTGCTATTGAAAAAGCAATTGATCATGCTATTCCTGTTAGCCAATATGATCCTTCTGCGCTACTGGTTGATTTGCCTCATCCAAAACCATTTAGACGTCCACCACGTAGAAAACCATCAAATTGACTAAACTAAATAGTAGATAGAAAATATAAATAATATCAACCATAAAAAATTATCTAAAAATGTAATTATACTTCATCGTAAAGCATTTTTAGATAGCTGTTATTATTATGGTGATATTATTATAAGTACTTTGATCAACATAGCCAGTCAAAATTATTCTTTATATGAGTCATTATCCATCTGGTTTAAAAAACATTGATATTCAAGTTCAATTTCTTTTTTAGTCTCCTTGGACAAAGTTGCAACATGAAAACGATGTAAAGAACTATATAAAACAAACAATATATTAATGGAAATGGCTTCTTTTTTTTGTTTTATTTTATAATATGCGTTCAAATAACCTACCTTTTGAAAGGTATCAACATCTTTAATTCCGACACTACACAATAACCTTTCTAACGACAAAGTCATATTTGGCAACTCTTTTATCCGTTTTGCTTTGATTTCGTTTTTTTCATATTGCTCTTTTTTAGTATACTTTATCACCATCTGTACCATAGAAAACAGTCTTTCATGATCCTTAAAAAGTTCATTACCTACCTTATAATAATCAAGTAATTTAGTAGACATGCCTGTCGTTATACTTAATGGCTGCATACCCAAATCAATAAAAAGTGAACGATAATCTGGATGCCCTCTTAAATAAAAGCTTTTTTGGGTAACCCAACCAAACATTATATCTTTACTATTAACACTAAATCCTCCAAAAAACGTTTTAATTGAAATATCTTCAACGTCAGAAAGCTCTGTTAAAATTCGATTTGCAAATGTTGAGCACATAATTAATTTCCATCTAAACTTTATTGAGTAACTGAAGTAACTTAATAGTTAATCTAAATTATAGTTATTTTATATTCAAACTATTTCTAAATTAATACATAAATATGCGATCTGCATTCCATATATAAATATAAAATACATTATTACTTGATAAATTATATTTTTGTGAAATTAAATTAATTTTTGTAAAGAGTTTTAGCAAAGAAAGACAAAGCTAAATAGTTAGAAAAAAAGAAAATAGCTTTAACATTGTTATTCTGTCGTAATAATTATACAATCACGGGGTCATTAATTTTGGTACCTAAATTTTGCCTAATCGAATCAATATGATAAAAAACATCATTACTCTATTTTTTATATTTTATTCTTTTATCGCATCAGCCGATAAAGTGCCATTGATTGATTCGTTAATGCTTTGCAACTCTGATTTTTTTAAAGAAGTTTATAGCAATAAAAATGAACTAGAAAAATATACTAATATAAAAGTTTTTAATAAAAATCAAGCCAATATTGTTATTGAAAATCGCTCTGATATAACTAAAAACTACGTTTATTTCAAAACTCCTATGACTTATAAAAACCTAACAATCATTGGCTATTATGATAGTGCCATGGATCTTGGCAAAATGGGAAAATATTATTTCTGGGGATTTATAATCGATAATGATATTAATCAAATCAAAGATGCTTTGAATTTTGTAGATTGGAAAAATATGGAAGATAACCTACTGTATATCGCAAATCCAAAGATTCGTAATATTAATGACGATCTCCAAACTTGGCATAAAAATACCGGAACTGTTGTCGGTGTTAAAACCATTCCAGCTCCAGATACCACCGAAAAACTGCTATTACTCGAAAAAAGCCCAAATATGAACCTTCTTATTTGTTCGATCCAAGGTATTGTGACTTCTGAGCTACTCAAACAAGAACGACCTGACATTCAGTAATTTAAACTAAATCGCAGATTCATCCATTTCGCCAGTTCGAATACGAATGACTTGTTCAACGTTATAAACAAAAATTTTGCCATCACCAATTTTACCGGTTTGTGCTGTCTTCATAATAGTCTCAATACACATTTCTAAAATATCATCAGACACAATAAGTTCAATTTTCACCTTCGGCAGAAAATCAACCATATATTCCGCACCGCGATAAAGTTCAGTATGCCCCTTTTGACGACCAAAACCTTTAACTTCAGTAACTGTCATACCTGTAATACCTTGATCAGCAAGTGCCTCTCGAATATCATCTAATTTAAATGGTTTAATAATAGCTTCAATCTTTTTCATATTTAATTTACCTTTAATTCAAGATCACCAATTTTTAAATCCAAAAGCAGAAGTAATAGGATAACGGCGACCTTTGCCAAAGTTACGAGCTGTTATTTTCGGACCGACCGCTGATTGGCGACGTTTATACTCATTTATATCAACCAATTTAATAACACGCCTTACAGTTGCTTCATCATAACCTTGCGCAATAAGTTGTTCAACGGAAAGATCAAGTTCGACATAACCTTTCAAAATTCCATCTAAAATATCATAAGGCGGTAAACTGTCTTCATCTTTTTGATCTGGAGCCAACTCTGCTGATGGAGGGCGAGTGATCACTCTTTCAGGAATAACATAAGAACGAGTATTCCGATATTTTGACAATGCAAAAACCATGGTTTTAGGCACATCTTTCAGAACATCAAACCCACCAGCCATATCGCCATAAAGAGTTGCATAACCTACCGACATTTCACTTTTATTACCCGTTGTCAGCACCAGCCTGCGCCGTTTATTTGATAGTGCCATTAAAACAACACCACGACAACGTGCTTGAAGATTTTCTTCAGTAGTATCTTTTGGCGTACCAACAAACATTGGACTTAACGATGCCATAAACGCATCAAACATTGGCTCAATCGAAATAATATCAAATTCAACCCCTAATATTTCAGCTTCTTCTTTGGCATCAGCAATACTAATATCGGCTGTATAACGAAATGGCATCATCACTGCCTGCACTTTATCTTTTCCTAGCGCATCAACTGCAATAGCAAGGGTTAAAGCTGAATCAATCCCTCCAGAAAGCCCTAATACTGCACCTTGAAAGCCATTTTTAGTAACATAATCGCGAGTTGCAAGTACCAATGCATCATAAACTGAAGCTAATTGATCATTTCCATTATTATCAATTATCGCCTGATGATTTACACCATATTCAAAAGAAGAAACTTGCTCTTCAAATGATTTTAGCTGACAAACAATTTCACCAAGCTCATTACAAACAAATGATCCGCCATCAAACACCAGCTCGTCTTGACCACCCACTTGATTAACATAAATGAAAGGTAAACCTGTTCGTTTAACATGCTGTTTAACTAACTCTCGACGATTTTTCTGCTTGTCGCAGTCATAAGGCGAAGCGTTAATAGCCACAACAAAATCAGCCTGAGCCTTATGGATATTATCAACTGGCTCAAATTGCCAAAGATCTTCACAAATTAGTAAACCAATCCTTTTACCTTTAAAATCAACTACGCAAGTTTGATTGTCAGCCGTAAAGTAACGCTTTTCATCAAATACATCATAATTAGGTAATCGCTGTTTATGATAGCGAGCTAACAATTCGCCATCATAAAAAAATGAAAGGGCATTATAAATATTTTGATCTTGCCAATGTGGATGTCCAACAATAACTGCACAGTGCCGACTCACTTGTTGAATTAACGATAATGCTTTTTGGCAACGAGCTTTAAAATCAGAACGAAAAATTAAATCTTCAGGTGGATAACCGCATAAAGCAAGTTCTGAAAAAATAATGAGATCATCGGAGGAGTGGCTATTTATCAATTCAATAATCTGCTGAACGTTCCCTTCAATGTCGCCCACACACCAGTTTTTTTGTGCTAAAACAATAGATAAAGACATATAAAATTTAATATCACAAATCAAAATTATCAATAAGTTTAAATGATTCTAAGTTGCACTGCCACTTTTTTATCGCTAACATGCAACAATAAATCCACTTTGACCTGTCTGGAAATTAATATGCAAAAAACATTAAATGTAGCGCTAGCTAAACGCAGTTATCCAATCACAATTGGTGAAAATCTACTAAGTGAATTTCAACATTTTAAACTCCAAGCAGGGCAACGCGTACTCATTGCTACCAATGAAACCATAGCCCCACTTTATTTACAAACACTAATTGATATGCTTGAAAAGCATGGTGTAAAAACCGATTCAGTTGTTGTTCCTGATGGTGAAAAATATAAGACCATGGAAACATGGAATAGCATTTTGACAACGTTACTGGCAAACAATCATACTCGCAGTAGTATACTTATAGCACTAGGTGGAGGTGTGATTGGTGACATTGCAGGATTTGCCGCCTCAGCTTATCAACGTGGAATTAAGTTTATTCAAGTGCCTACAACGCTACTATCACAGGTTGATTCCTCGGTAGGAGGTAAAACAGCGATTAATCACCCACTGGGTAAAAATATGATTGGCGCATTTTATCAACCACAGTCGGTAGTGATTGATCTCAGTTGTTTAAAAACATTACCACAAAGAGAGCTTTCGGCTGGACTTGCCGAAGTTATAAAATACGGCATTATTTTAGATGCTAAATTTTTTGATTGGCTTGAAGAACACATCAACGATTTACTAAACCTAGATGTTAATGCATTAAGCTACTGTATTTACCATTGCTGTGAACTCAAAGCACAAGTGGTTGCTGCTGACGAAACAGAACAAAACATGCGAGCAATCTTAAATCTTGGTCACACTTATGGGCATGCCATAGAAGCAGAACTAGGCTATGGAAATTGGCTACATGGCGAAGCTGTCAGTGTTGGTATGCTAATGGCTGCACAAACAGCCAAATTACTTGGTAAATTGGATCAAACTGATATTGAACGAATTAAGAACTTATTAATTCGCGCTAAACTACCTGTTAACAGACCAAAAAAAATGTCAATTGAATCTTATCTGCCACATATGTTACGAGACAAAAAAGTATTATCTGGGCAATTAAGGCTTGTTATACCAACTAAAATTGGTCATGCTGAAGTGATAGATGGTATTGATAAAGATATGGTAATTCAGTCTATACAATTAACTTAATCTATAATTGATAACCAATAGTTGCATCATTTACATATAAAAATTAAACGTCTGGTTAAAGTCGGAAAGTCCATTGGAGTTAAATTAAGGCGACAAGCTAAACGCTATAACAAAACCTATCTGGGAGGAAATACTACAATACCAAACGTTTACCTTTACTTAAAAACGAAGCCAAACAAAAGAGGCGAGAGTATTTATTTGTCGGTCAGTATTGATGATTTTTCACAAGAGCTTTATGCAGGCATTTACTCCCAATAAATCCCGGTTTAACTAGCACTATTTATACAAACAATGTGTTAACCCTATATCCTTTATCATTGAATGTATTTATTCCAAGAATGGACATGAATATCAAGGCACAGGTGAAGAGCTATTTGTTAAAACGTGTAACAACCATCGTATCCATCAAAAATTCACGAAACTAGCCTGTCCACAAACGAATGGGAAAGCTCAAAAAAGTGATACGATCTTTAATGGAAATGTATAATAATCAGCAAATATTTGGCTATTAAAAAGATAGAAAACAAAGTATTAAACGATTTATTAACTATTATAATACAATTAAACCCCATAAAGCGATTTCGAAAAAAACGCCTTATAAGTTTTTAGAGGATTATTTTAACCATAAAGTGTAAATAACCCTGTATTTTCCTACAAAAGCGTTGTTATTTTTATTTTCCAGCGTAATTATAATAATATTTTTATAAATTTTTATTGGAAAACCAATCCTATTCTAGTTTAAGAATAGTTTTTTGCGATTAAACTATTGTCAAAAACTTTCAGGAAAACCTACGTTTAAATCAAAAATCATGATGAAAAATGACAAGAAAATAGATAAATCCACAAAATAATAGTCAATAATAACGACAAAAATACCGCCGCCGAGCCGTAATCCTTTGCACGGCCAGATAAATCATGCCTTTCAGAGCCAATACGATCAACTACACACTCAATTGCACTATTTATTAACTCAGTAATCATCACCACTCCAATTGAACCAAGTAGCAAAATACGCTCATAAATAGAGAAATCAATTAGCATTACAACAATATAAGCCACAACTAATAGAATTAACTCTTGGCGAAATGCAGCTTCATGTTTGATCGCCGATTTTAAGCCTTTTAAAGAATATTTTGTTGCTTTAAGGATACGTAGTAAGCCTGTCGATTTTTTCATTACAATATTCCAAATTTAAAATTACCTTACGTAGCCATAGTTCATCAAGCGTTGATATCTTCTTTCTAGTAATACAGATAAATCCATACTTTCAAGTTCATCAAGATCACTAAGTAACTGTGTTTTGAGTGAATTAGATACAACAGCATAATCACGGTGGGCACCGCCCAGTGGCTCAGGTATAATCGAATCAATAAGATTCAATTTTAGTAATTTATCTGCAGTCATATTCATAGCTTCAGCTGCAACTGGTGCTTTATCGGCACTTTTCCATAGAATCGAAGCACAACCTTCTGGCGATATGACAGAATAAGTACTATATTGAAGCATATTAACTTTATCTGCAACCCCAATAGCAAGAGCGCCCCCAGAGCCTCCCTCTCCAATTACTGTACAAATAGTTGGTACTTTAAGACGTGACATTTCTCTTAAATTACGAGCAATAGCTTCTGCTTGACCTCGCTCTTCGGCACCAATACCAGGATAAGCACCTGGAGTATCAATAAAAGTAATAATTGGTAATTTAAAACGCTCCGCTAATTGCATTAATCGTAAAGCTTTACGATACCCTTCTGGAGCGGGCATACCAAAGTTCCGATAAATTTTCTGTTTTGTTTCTCGACCTTTTTGATGCCCAATAACCACCACAGATCTTCCATCAATACGAGCTATTCCACCAACAATTGCTTTGTCATCGGCATAAGCCCTATCACCAGCTAATTCATCAAAATCAGTAAAAATTTCTTTCAGATAATCCAATGTATAAGGACGATTTGGATGTCTAGCTAGTTGCGCAATTTCCCAAGGAGTTAAATTAGCAAATATTTTTTTTGTTAATTCACGACTTTTTTTATGTAATTGCTTAATCTCTTTATCTAAATTAATATCTAATTCAACTTGTTGCGAATCAATATTCTTTAAGGAATTAATTTTTGCTTCTAATTCCGCTATCGGCTTTTCAAATTCCAAAAAATTGTTCATAACGCTTGTAATTGCCTCTTAATTTATTTGGTATTTTAAAAAAATACACATCTAATACAGTATACTGGTTAATTCTTAAAATAAAATTAATCCAATTCTACTATGTAATACTCATTGAAGTCACCTAAATTTATATTATTAGACTTCAACTATTCAAAATGTTATACCACTTACATTTAATTAAAGTAACATTATTTAATAAATTTAATTAATCAACCAGACTACTATTAACAAGTTTATTTTCTTATTCAAACTCAAATTCAATACGATCAATACCAATAAGTGTCTTTAATTCAATAATCAGAGCGTCCTCTGGAATAACCCTCCATGTCGTACCGAATTGAATCCTAACAACCGAATCACTCCGGTGATAATATAAGCTAACAGGCACACTACCATGACGATAAGGTTCTAAAACTTGTTGTAAACGTTGCAATATTGCTTGATTTGCTTCGCTTTCTGTTAATGTAATGGACAGTCCTTTTACATATTTAGTACGGGCATCTTTTAGATCAACAATATCTCGCACTGACATTTTAAAACCACCATTAAAATCATCATTACTAACTTGGCCTGTAACAATTAAGATCTTATCTTTTACGAGTAAATGTCCAAAATTTTCCAAAGATTCTGCAAAAAGCATACCATCAATACGGCCTGAACGATCATCTAAAGTAAACAAGCCAATTTTTTTACCTTTTTTAGTAATTCGAGTCCTAGCATCAGTAACAATACCAGCAAAAGTGACCGTTTTTCCCCAGCCTGTCGGAGATGCTTCACTAATTCGCAATCCACCAGTATAACGATTTAATTCTTTTAAATATTGCGTTACAGGATGCCCTGTTAAATAAAGTCCTAAAGCTTCACGCTCGCCATCAAGCAAAACTTGATCGGGTAATTCAGGTACCGCAGCATAAGCATGCTCAACTTGTTCAGGTTCTTCCGCTAAGACTCCAAACATATCTTCTTGACCAATATCTTGAGCTTTTGCATATTGATCCGCTGCCTGCATTGCATCATTAATACTATGCAAAATAGCTGCTCTGTGAGGGCCTAATTTATCAAATGCCCCTGCCATAGTAAGTTTTTCAAGTACACGACGGTTGATCTTTTTCATATCTGTTCGAGCACAAAGTTCGAATATATTTTTAAAATATCCACCACTATTACGTGCTTCAACAATTGCCTCAATAGGACCTTCACCGACACCCTTTATAGCCCCAATCCCATAAACAATCTCACCTTTATCATTCACATGAAAGTGATAAAGACCGCTATTAATATCTGGTGGATTAACCTTTAATCCCATCCGTAAGCATTCATCAACCAAACCGACAATTTTATCAGTATTATCCATATCGGCAGTCATAACTGCAGCCATAAATTCTGCTGGATAGTGAGTTTTTAACCATAATGTTTGATAAGAAACAAGCGCATAGGCTGCTGAATGAGATTTATTAAAACCATAACCAGCAAATTTTTCCACTAAATCAAAAATGCGCATGGAAAGCTCACCATCGATACCTTGCTTTTCGGCACCTTCTTTAAAAACAGAGCGTTGCTTTGCCATTTCCTCAGGTTTTTTCTTCCCCATAGCTCGACGTAATAAATCCGCACCACCTAATGTATAACCCGACAAAGTCTGAGCAATTTGCATAACTTGTTCTTGGTACAAAATAATACCGTATGTTGGTTCTAAGATAGGTTTTAATGATTCATGTTGATATTTTATATCAGGATAGGATACTTCTTCTCTGCCATGTTTACGGTCAATAAAGTTGTCTACCATGCCTGATTGTAACGGACCGGGTCTAAATAAAGCAACTAAAGCGATCATATCCTCAAAACAGTCAGGTTTTAATCGCCTTATTAAGTCTTTCATACCTCGAGATTCAAGCTGGAACACAGCTGTTGTTTCAGCTTTCAATAACAAATCAAATGACGGCTGATCATCAAGAGGAATTCGAGTAATATCGACTGGTTTATTACCATCTCTTAACTGACGTTCATTAATCATTTTGATTGCCCAATCAATAATGGTTAATGTTCTTAGTCCTAAAAAGTCAAATTTAACAAGGCCTGCATATTCAACATCATTTTTATCAAACTGGGTTACTGGGTGATTTCCTTCTGGATCGCAATAAATTGGCGAAAAATCTGTAATCTTAGTTGGTGAAATTACAACCCCCCCAGCATGCTTACCTGCATTTCTAGTTACGCCTTCTAATTGACGTGCTATATCAATTAATGATTTAATTTCTTCATTATTATCGTATAACTCCTGAAGTTGAGGCTCAACTTCAAAAGCTTTAACCAATGTCATTCCCGGATCTAAGGGAATTAATTTGGAAATCCGATCAACAAAGCCATAAGGATGTCCAAGTACTCGGCCAACATCCCTGATTACTGCTTTAGCCGCCATAGTTCCAAAAGTAATAATCTGAGAGACTGCATCACGACCATACATATCAGCAACATGATCAATTACTAGATCTCGCTTTTCCATACAAAAGTCGACATCAAAATCAGGCATTGAAACACGTTCTGGATTCAAAAATCGTTCAAAAAGTAAGTCAAACGCCAGTGGGTCTAAATCGGTAATTTTTAAAGCATACGCAACTAGTGAACCCGCACCTGAACCACGCCCAGGTCCCACGGGAATATCATTATCTTTCGACCATTGAATAAATTCCATAACAATTAGAAAGTATCCAGGAAAACCCATCTGATTAATAACCGTTAATTCTGTTTCTAAACGCTCATCATATTCAGGTCTTCTTTGTTTTCTAACTTCTGGATCGGGAAATAAAAACTCAAGTCTTTCTTCTAAACCTTCACGCGATTTATGCACCAAAAAATCTTCGGTCGACATATCACCAGTAGGAAATTTAGGTAAAAAATATTCACCTAACCGGATGGTTACATTACAGCGCTTTGCTATTTCAACACTATTTTCAAGCGCTTCTGGTATATCAGAGAATAGTTCACACATTTCCTGTTCAGATCGTAAATATTGCTCTGATGAGTAATTTTTAGGTCGGGAAGGATCTTCAAGTGTATTCCCATCATGAATAGCAACACGAATTTCGTGAGCCTCAAAATCTGAAGCTTTTAAAAAACGAACATCATTAGAAGCAACCACGGGTAATTGATACTGTTCAGCCAATCTTACTGCACTATGAATAAATAGCTCTTCATTGATTCGTTTAGTCCGTACTAGCTCAAAATAAAAATGCTCATTAAAATTTTCAAGGTAAAAATTAATAGCATGCTCAATAATAGTTTGATTATTGCGAACGATACCGATACCAATATCACTTTCTCGTCCAGCTAATACAATTAACCCTTCTCGATGCTCAATTAACCACTCATTATCAACAACAGGCAAATCTCCAATGTATCCTCGCTGATAAGCTTTAGAAATCAATAAAGTAAGATTTTGATATCCCTGATTATTAGCTGCTAACAGAGTTAGATGATAAATATCATCAGGCAATTGAGAACTTCTAATAGCGAGATCTGCACCAATGATAGGTTTAATACCTTTTGACATTGCTGAGCCGTAAAACTTAACCAGTCCACAAAGATTAGTAAAATCAGTGATCGCAAATGCAGGCATCTGCAACTTGCTCATTTCATTTACTAATGCTCCTACCTTAGCAATTCCATCAATCATAGAGAAATCACTATGCAAATGAAGATGAATAAATTTTGGTTCTGCCATAATTACCAGAAATGAAGCGATAAAATTAGCTTTGAATTATAACACAAGCAAGAAGAATATTCTTATTCTCTTTACCTACATGAACTTACAACAAAATGTAAAAGAAATAAAAATTCTTGATGTAAAAAACCAACCAGAGTACATTTAAAGTTAGCACAATTAATCTAAAAAAGTGCAAAACTATTTACGACGTAGTCCCTCTGTAGTTGCTACTTTTATAACGATTTTCATCAACTCTTCATCACTGGTATTAGCTAAGCCAAATTCAGCCAGCATGGTTGATAAACCGACAGATTCGCAGAAATTATATACAGTTTCAATCATATCTGAATTACTATCGATTAATATTACCAATGTACCTATCGCTACTGTTTCTCCAGCCAATAATCATGCGTTGTTTCTGATACAGTAAAGCCATTATGAATGGCATGAGCAGCAGGCATCCGCCACATTTAAAGCTTCTAAAATATAAGAATAAAATTTGAACATACACTAAACATATCGTCTTCAATCAAGGAGAAAATATATTTGTTGATATAAATATAAAACAAGCTTTAACATTCAATTTACCAAATAGAATGTTAGAAAAATGAGGAATACGCTACATTTTTACTTAATAAAAATGGACTATTATTGACAACACATTAACAAGAGATGAATAAATTCCCACCATTTTTAGTGATGGGAAAATAATTAAAATTATATTTTTTTAAATAGGACCGAACCATTGGTTCCGCCAAAACCAAAAGAGTTACAAAGTGCATATTCTAAATTTTTAACCTGACGCGCTGTATGAGGAACATAATCAAGATCACATCCCTCATCAGGATTATCAAGATTAATTGTCGGCGGAACAGCTTGATCACGTAATGCTAGGACAGTGAAAATTGACTCAACTGCACCAGCTGCACCCAATAAATGCCCTATCATAGATTTAGTTGAACTCACCATCACTTTGCTAGCATTTTCTTTAAAAATACTTTTTACCGCTTGGGTTTCAGCCTTATCACCAGCGGGGGTCGATGTACCATGAGCATTAATATAACCAACCTGATCTGGAGCAATACCTGCATCACGAAGTGCACATTTCATTGCTAAGGCCGCACCACTACCATCGGCTGGAGGTGAAGTCATATGATAAGCATCACCACTCATACCAAATCCAACTAGTTCAGCGTAAATCTTAGCTCCGCGTTTTTTGGCATGTTCATATTCTTCTAAGAACATGATTCCTGCACCATCACCCAACACAAAACCATCACGGTCTTTATCCCAAGGACGGCTTGCTGCTTTAGGATTGTCGTTATTAGTTGATAAAGCACGGGCTGCACCAAAACCACCGATACCCAATGGGGTACTCGCTTTTTCGCCACCACCCGCTAACATCGCATCTGCATCACCATAAGCAATCATGCGTGCAGCATGACCAATATTATGAACACCTGAAGAACAAGCTGTTGCAATAGTAATACTCGGTCCTTTTAATCCATAAATAATAGATAAGTGACCTGCAATCATATTAACAATTGTTGATGGTACAAAAAACGGGCTAATTTTGCGTGGTCCACCATTTACTAATGCACTGTGGTTCTCTTCAATCAACCCAAGCCCACCAATACCAGAACCTATAGCACAACCGATTCGTTCTGCGTTTTCATTCGTGATTTCAATGCCTGCATCTTGCATTGCCTGCATACCTGCAGCAATGCCATATTGGATAAAATAATCCATTTTACGTGCATCTTTGCGTGAAATATTATAATCTTCGCCATTAAAGTTTTTAACCATCGCTGCGAAGCGCGTTGCGAAAGGGGCTGTATCAAAGTGCTCTATGAGTTCAACACCACTTTGCCCAGCTAATAAAGCTTGCCAAGTGGATTCAACTGTATTACCTACAGGAGATATCATGCCCATTCCAGTAACAACAACTCTGCGTTTAGACACATTGCCCTCCAGGAAAGGATTGAAATGAAATTTGAATCATTGAAAAATTTTATTTTGAGTTTTCTAAAGATTTATACCGACTTGTTTTTAATTTAATAATTAAAGATATAAATACAAACTAGGCGATCATTTGACCGCCTATCATAAAAACTCTACTAACCTTATTGATTTGCAGTAATATAATCAATTGCAGATTGAACAGTTGTAATTTTTTCAGCTTCTTCGTCAGGAATTTCAGTATCAAATTCTTCCTCTAAAGCCATAACTAATTCAACTGTATCAAGAGAGTCAGCGCCAAGATCTTCAATGAAAGAAGATTCGTTTTTAACTTCTTCCTCTTTTACACCAAGTTGCTCAACAATAATTTTCTTAACTCGCTCTTCAATAGTGCTCATACTCTTTTTTTTCCTATAAAAATCGCCGAAAGTGGCGGTGAATGTAAGTTTATAAAATGTTGAAAAAGATGCCAATCATTTTCCAACCCAATTGCTTAGTTTTTGTTCAAAACGTTAAAATAATGGCTCATTTTACACTATTCTAACCAATTACACCATATACATGCCACCATTGACATGTAAAGTTTCACCAGTAATATAAGATGCTTCATCTGATACTAAAAATGCTACTGCATTAGCTATTTCTGTTGGTTCACCTAATCGTCCAGCAGGAACTTGTGCTAATGTTAAAGATTTTTGTTCATCGGTTAATGCATTGGTCATATCAGTTGCGATAAAACCAGGTGCAACCACGTTAACAGTAATACCTCGTGATGCAACTTCACGTGCTAATGATTTACTAAAACCAATTAATCCAGCTTTAGCTGCAGCATAGTTAGCTTGGCCGGCATTTCCCATTGTGCCTACTACTGAGCCAATGGTTACAATTCTTCCATAGCGTTTTTTCATCATTGTGCGCAATAATGCTTTAGATAAGCGAAAAACAGATGTTAAATTTGTATCCAAAATATCTTGCCATTCGTCTTCTTTCATTCGCATTAATAAATTGTCACGAGTAATACCTGCGTTATTAACCAAAATATCAATATCACCAAATTCAGCCTTAATTGCACCAATAACCGACTCAATTGATTTTTCATCAGTCACATTTAAAGCAAGACCTTTACCATTTGATCCTAAGTAATGGCTAATAGCTTCAGCACCTTTTTCTGTTGTTGCCGTACCAATAACAGTTGCGCCACAAGCAACTAATTTTTCTGCAATTGCTTTACCAATTCCACGACTTGCGCCCGTAACTAAAGCAATTTTTCCTGATAGGTTCATAACTACCCCTTTTACCATTTTACTTTGTGTTTTCTAATGCCGTTTCTAATGATACTTTATCATTAACCACAAGACCAGAAAGTGTATCAACAATACGTTTAGTTAATCCAGTTAATACTTTCCCTGGCCCCATTTCAACTAAAAGTTTTACATCTTGTTTTGCCATATACTCAACAGTTTCAGTCCAACGTACAGGGCTGTAAAGCTGAGCAATTAATGCAGTTTTAATTTTTTCTGCAGACGTTTCAACTTTAACATCAACATTATTGATAACAGCAAACTTTGGTGTGTTAAATTCAATATCATTTAATGTAGTCGCTAATTTGTCAGCTGCTGGCTTCATTAACGCACAATGTGATGGTACGCTAACAGAAAGCGGTAATGCACGCTTAGCACCCGCATCTTTACATAGTGAGCCTGCACGTTCAACAGCTTCCTTATTACCAGCAATAACTACTTGACCAGGTGAATTAAAATTCACTGGCGCAACAATCTGCCCTTGAGCCGCTTGTTCACATGCTTTGCTAATTGATTCGTTATCTAATCCAATAATAGCGTACATTGCACCTGTGCCGCTTGGCACGGCTTCTTGCATTAATTTTCCGCGTAATTCGACTAATTTAATCGCATCTTTAAACTCAATCACGCCTGCACAAACTAAAGCAGAATATTCGCCTAAACTATGACCAGCCATAAAATCAGGTTGAGTACCATTAACACTTTGCCAGACTCTAAATATTGCAACAGATGAAGCAAGTAGTGCTGGTTGTGTCTGCCATGTTTTATTTAGTTCTTCAACTGGGCCTTTTTGTACTAAATCCCACAAATCATAACCTAACACATCAGAAGCTTCATCAAATGTTGATTTGACAATCGGAAAATTATCAGCAAGATCTTTTAACATACCGACAGCTTGAGAGCCTTGTCCTGGAAATACCATTGCAAATTTGGTCATTCTTAAATCCTTCATTAAAAATACTTCATAAACTAAAATCTAACTAGTGCAGATCCCCAAACAAATCCGCCACCAAAGGCTTCTAATAAAATTAGATGACCTCGTTGAATTCGTCCATCTCTTACACCAGTATCTAAAGCACAAGGCACAGAAGCAGCAGAAGTATTGCCCTGCTTATCTAATGTGACAATAACTTTATTCATATCCATATCTAAGCGTTTTGCGGTTGCAGAAATAATTCTTAAATTAGCTTGATGCGGAACTAACCAATCTAAATCTGCTTTATTGAGCGTGTTTTCAGTTAAAAGCTCGTCAACCAAATTTGACAGCTCTTTAACTGCCACTTTAAACACTTCATTGCCATGCATTGTCATATAAACAGGATCATTCATATTACGGCGATCAACATATGGATATTTTAATAAATCACCATAACGACCATCAGCATGGAGATGCGAAGCAATAATACCAGGTTCTTCTGATGCGCCGACAACAACCGCTCCTGCACCATCCCCAAAAATGATAATGGTGCCTCGATCATTTGGATCAACACCACGGGTTAACATGTCAGAACCAACAACTAAAGCATTTTGAATTGCACCACTTTTAACATATTTGTCAGCAATATCAAGCGCATAAATAAACCCAGAACAAGCAGCTGACACGTCAAAAGCAACGACATCACCAATACCTAATTTAGCTTGTAATTCTGTTGCAGAACTTGGAAATGCATTGCCCGAAGTTGCTGTTGCAACAATAATCATACCGATTTCTTCTTTATCGATATTGGCCATTTCAATTGCATTTATAGCAGCTTCATAAGCCATGCTCGTTACAGTTTCATCTGGCTCTGCGATACGTCTTTCTTTAATACCAGTACGCGTTGTGATCCATTCATCACTGGTATCAACCATTTTTTCAAGATCTGCATTAGTTCTTATCTGTTTTGGAAGATAACTCCCAGTTCCTAATATCTTTGTATACATCTAATTATTCGCTCTCGGGTAGTGCGGAAGAAAGGCTCGTTGCTATCTTCTCAGGTATATTTGTTTGTATAGCCAAAATAGCTTGTTCTATTGCTGCATAAAATGATTTTTGATTGGCACTACCGTGACTTTTAATCACAATACTTCGAAGTCCAAGCAAGCAAGCGCCATTATATCGTCCGGGATCTAAATAACCAAAATTTTTTGCAATTTTCCTTTGTAGCCATTTACTCAATAATTTCAATAATAGTGAATGATGACCTAACGATAATTTAAAAGAAGACATAAAAATTTTTATTAAACCTTCTACTGTTTTTAACGTTACATTACCCACAAAACCATCACAAACAAGTACATCGGTTTTACCCGTTAAAAGTTCGTTACCTTCTAAATAACCGATATAATTAATTTTGTTATTTGATTTCAAAATAGCAGAAGCCGCACGAATTTTATCCAAACCTTTAATGTCTTCTTCACCAATATTAAGTAATGCAACACGAGGATATTCAATATTAAGCACTGTTTTAGCTAAAATTTCACCCATTATCGCAAACTGAACTAACATATCACTATCACACTCAGCATTAGCTCCTAAATCCAATACTACTGTATTTTGATTGTTTGATGCTGGAACTATAGCAACGAGTGCAGGACGATCTATACCCGTCAATGAATGCAAAAGTAGTTTTGACAGCCCCATTAACGCACCAGTATTACCGGCACTTACACATGCTTGGGCCTTATTATCTTTAACTAGTTCAAGCGCAATTCTCATAGAAGATCCTTGACTATGACGAATTGCATAAGAAGGTTTCATATCATTAGCTATTACTGATGTCGATTCTATCAACATTAATCGACCTTCTTGTTGGTATTGAGTAATTAACTTTGCTTTTTCTTTAGGCAAAAAAAGATTGATTTCTGTTAGACACCCTACCAGAAAAATTGAAAGAGTTGGATAATTATTTAGTGCTTGTATTGCAGCAGGAACAACAATACGAGGACCGAAGTCCCCGCTCATAGCATCTAACGCAATGGTTAGATTATCCAAAATGTCACCTGAGGATTTCTAATTACTAAATAATTATTTAGAAATCACTTTACGACCACGATAATAACCATCAGCGGTTACGTGATGACGCAAATGTGTTTTACCTGATTCATCAACTGAGATATTAGCAACAGTTAATGCATCATGAGAACGACGCATACCACGTTTTGCACGAGTTTTACGATTCTGTTGAACAGCCATGGATTTACCCCTTATTCTTTAAACTAACTAAAATTGCAAATGGATTTGTTTTTTCATTCTCAGTAGGAATTTCACCAAATACCATATCTGCCTCTGACACTTCGCAGTGTTTACTATCATGTACCGGCGCAATTGGTAACGAGAGAATAATTTCGTCCTCAAGTAACGCTAATATATCTACTTCACCAAACTCGTTCATCAAAACGGGTTCATAATGTTCCGGTAGCGTCTCTGCTTGAGCATCGCTCTTAACAGGACTAAATTTATTCGTCACATGAACTTCAGTGACAAAAGGTTTAAAACAACGTTGACAAGTTTGTTCTAACGTTAATTTTGCATCAATATTAATAATGCAGAGTTTTTGTTCATCATAATAAAAAGACAAACTACACTCAATATCACTTTTTGGGCTATCAACCCTATTTACCGCTTGAAGTGGATAATATCCAATATAATCAAGTCGTTTTTGTGCCGATTTAATCGGGTCAATAGTAAATGGTAATTTATTTTGCATAAGATATGCATACTACCTTAAAAAAATTTTTTTAGTGTAGTTAAAAACTACACAATGCCATAAGGCGCGCATATTACCTTTAAATCAAGGTTTCGTCAATGGGATCACACAATATAATTTGTTTTAGTTGTTGATTATTACTTTAATATTCATTTTGTTAATGATTATTTTTTTCTTGTAAAGTTTTTTCAGAAAACACCCATATTTCAGTATAAAAGTTGTCATTTTGGTCTTTTCATTTATTATGATAATCGACACAAACTATCTTTCATAATCGCTCGAAAATCATCAAAAGTTCTGCTATCTAATAAACGTTTGGTAGACTTTTCTTTGACAAAGTTTACAAACAAATTATATATTCGCATAGCATCTTCATATTCATCTTTGCTAATTGCTAATAAAAAAATAACATGCGCAACTTCATTTTTATCCCAAACAATACCTTGCGGCGCTAAAATAGTCGTAACTACAGTTTTTTTTGCCAACAATCCAACTGAATGAGGAATAGCAATATTTTCACCTAATAATGTAGAGACTATTTCTTCCCGCTCAACAAGTGATGGATAAAAATCACCACCAACATATCCTGATTGTTCAAGCCTTACACAAATACTTTTAAAAATTTCTTTTTGTGTCATTGGCTTATCAATAATAATAAAGAACTTTTCATCAAAAAAACGTTCAATAATATAAGGCATTTTTCGATCAACCATTGCCAATCGCCCTAATTGTTCAAGCTGATAAGCTGTCGGAAATGGTGCTATTTTGACAATTTGTTTGTCTTTTTCGGTTAAGCGAACAGTTGATACAACAAAATCCTCTTCTATTTGTGTTAATTGCTCATACTCTCGATAGGAAAGTGTACGATTAATTTGGATATGCGGAAAATCTCTCTTAATTTTTGATTCAACCATACGCAAAGTTGAGTTACTGAGCTCACTAACTAATAGAATTTGTGCAAATCTTTCATGCCCTGCACTATAATTTCGCTCCAATGCTACACCAATATGTAAGGCTAAATAACTTATTTCATCCTCTGTCATTTTTGATTCAGTGTACTTTTCTGTATTAGTTAACGCAGAAAGCGTAATATCATAAGCAAATGGATAATATTGTTTAATTTCATGCAATAAAGGATTGGTTGTTCTTATTTGATATTTTATCCTAGATAACATTGATGACGTATGAATCAGCATATCTTGGCGTAATTTAGTATCATCCCATAAATTATAGTGATATGTATCATTAATATAAGATAATATATGCTCAACTAACGCCAAACTTTTTGCTTGATTTGGGGATTCTGTTATTATTCGAGAAATAATTTGTACACATAGATAATTAAATTCCGCATCACAAAGTACACTGCCTAAAAAATATGAAAACTCTTCTGAAATTTCACGTGCAGCACTAATAACTGTTGTATTAATTTGATCAACTTGATATTCAAGCAGCTCATAACCTTGAGTAATACGAGTAATAGATACAGCGCAACTGTAAAGCAAATATCCCTGTCCTTCAGCATTTAACTTTAGTTCAAAACGTTCAAGTTGATTTTGTAAAATCTTTTCAAGATAATCTAAATCAATATCATTTAATATTGTCTGACGAAGCCTGTTTACGTTTATAGTATCTTCTGCCATATGACGTTGCCACAATATATCAGTTAAACATGCTCGAATTGATGACTCCTCTCCAACTAAGTACATCCCATAATAAGGACGATTTTCAAGAGATAAATTGTACTTATCTAAATATTGTTTAACCTCGATAACATCATTTTGTAAAGTACTGCGACTTAAAAACCACTCATCAGCTATATCATCCAATTTCACAGAATTGGACTGTGTTAAAAAAGCAATCAATAAAGCCGAAACCCTTTCTTTACTAGTTCTTGGTACTTGCTCAATTGCTTGAGTAATAGGCAATTGAGCATAACTGACTGGATCGGTTACTACAAGTTGATATCCTACATTTTTAGTATAATCAACTTGAGCACCATAACTACGTAAAACATCGTTAAGTGCTGAAACATCAGTACGAATTGTGCGAGTAGATACTGAAAAGCGATTAGCTAACTCTTGCTGAGGTAGTGTCTCTTTTTTTATAGTATCAAATAAATACGCTAATCGCTGATAAGAGAAAAGCACTTTAGATGACATCATTTATCCTACTAGTTTTTGTGTGATAGCTAAAAGTTGTTTGACATCATTGGTTCGCGTTGCACCAGTCGCTTTGTCAATAATAGAACTATAGATGTGTGGAATAATTTTTTTTACACCTGCATCTAAGGCAATTTTTAAAATTGCTTCATAATTATCTAAATCAATTCCACCTGTCGGCTCAAGATAGAAATCGTACTCAGCACAACACTTAGCCACATACTCAAATTCATCTTTATGTTTTAGACCTCCCATAGGAAAATATTTTATTGAACTGCCGCCCATATCTTTCAGTAAAGCGATAGCTGTTTCCACTGGAATAACTCCTGCTGGCGAATTTGAGCTTAAAGGTCCAGTTGCAATATTAACTAAACCAACTTTACCTGTCGGCGAAACTAAACCATTAATGATTGTTTGTTTTTGTCCTAACAATGCTCGGCTAGTCGCAACACCCGTGAAAACTTGGTTAATATGCTGTGGTTGAAGTACCGCTGAAATTTCAGACACCATAGTTGACTGATTTGGATCACCTGCACCAAGCCCCACAGAAATAGCATTATCGATAGCTGCAGCGTATTTTTGCATATCCTCAATCGCCGATTCATTATCTGAATAGTTTTTAGATAAGATACCAACAACTACATGACTTTGTGCCGCTTCATAAATCTCTTTTGCATTATCGATTGAATTTGCTAAAACATTTAAACAAACACGATCATTATAATAATTTGGAGTCAGTTGCATTATTTTGCTCCTTGAATAATATTTTTGATTTTGTTGTAAATAATATCGAGTTGGGCTGATGTTACACTACGCACATCGGCATCAACTTTACCTTCATTGGCTTTATATTCTCTGAAATACACTGCTATTTCGCCTTTTTTCATCAGGTCAACTATCTCAATTGCAGATTTACCTATTACACTTGCATCAAACGTTATTTCTGCACGCGCAATATCACGTCCTGCGCCATCCCAAACGACTCTGGCTGATACTCCATCAAGTGTATTTAGGCTTTCAATAAATGGCGTCATTTTAGTCACCATTTGCTGTCCTGTTTCAGTCTTTTTATCAGTAATATAAAGTTCAATAGCTTTTGTTAATCCTAAAATACCTTCTTTTCCTACTTTCATTGGTCGGCCAATACCTTGTGATTGTAGTTTTAACCATTCCACCGCCTGATGACGACCAATAACCAAACCACTAGTTGGCCCTTCGATTGCTTTAGCACCACTATAAACAACCAAATCTGCGCCTTGCTGATAATAAGTTTGTAAATCTTCTTCTGCCGCTGCATCAACAATTAATGGGACATTATGTTTTTTTGCAATTGCTGCTGTTTGTGCAACCGACAACATACTTTTTTGTACACAATGATGTGACTTAATATATAAAATTGCGGCAGTATCTGGATTAATTAGTGATTCAATATGCTCAGGCTTACACTCGTTGGCATAACCAGCTTCAACAATAATCCCTCCACCTAAAGAAACCATTGTGCCAATTGGTGCACCAAAATTAACATTATGACCTTTAGGAACAATGATTTCACGGGGGACATATTTGTCAGATGAATGTAAATTAAATAATAAATCGCGATCATCCTTAATAATTAATCCAGCAACAGCTTGGGCAATACCAGCAGAAGCACATGATACTACCACCGCATTTTCAACATTAAGCAATTTAGCAATATATTGACCGGTTTTATCAACCAAATCTTTAATTTCAAAATATTCATTTAGCCCATGGGATACAGTATCGACCACTTCAGGCCTTGGCGTTGAAACACCTAAAATTGTCATTCGTCCTGATGCATTAATTACCTTTTTTAGGTTATATTTACTGTAAACATCTTTTTCAGTTTGAGATTCTGAGCTCATTTTTACTACCTTCTTCTGTTATTTCAATTCGTATCAAATGGTTTTTCTCATCAGCAACAATAGAGGCTAGAGGAACAAATTGCTCATCACTTTGTCTAACTTCACCTTCTGAATCTAATAATGAAACTGTTTGCTGTCTAATATCAAAAATAGTCAAATCTGCATCATAACCAACCGATAAAACACCTTTATTTTTAAGTTGCAAAACTTGTGCCACATTTTTCGTCACACTATCAATGATTCTTTTTCGACTATAACCAAGACAGATAAACTTTGTCATCACATTAGCCAGACTAAAAACTGGTCCCTGTAAACGGTTTTTAGAATAAATATCAGAGCTAATAGTATTAGGATAAATATCTAAGCATTTAGCTCGTTCTGCTACTGAAAAACTAAAACTTTCACCACCATGACCGACATCCAATATCACACCACGTTCAATTGCTCGTTTAATTGAACCACGCAGTTTATTTTGTTTATCAAAGATTTGATTGGGTTTACCATTAAAACAATGTGTAATAATGTCACCTTTTGTTAACAAATCAGCAATTTCATCAAGCTCTGGAGGATTATTGCCAACATGGATCATTAAAGGTAAACCACTCTTTTTTTGCATTTCTTTAGCTTTAATTAAGGGTAAAATGCCATTTCCACCTACTACACTACGGCTCATTCGCACTTTGATCCCAATAATAAAATCGGGATACTTAGCTAATGCCGTATCAAATAATGATAAATCAATATCTTGTAAATCGGCCAGTTCACTTTGCCTTAATAACCCGATTTTAGAAATATTTAAGAAAGAGTAAACATGTGTACTTGCTTGCTGAGCTAATTGATAAAACTCATCTACATCGATAGCTCCAATGCTACCAGCATCAACAACCGCGGTAACACCAGCTTTAACGCCGATCAAATCAGGCTCATCATGATAAATAGGTGAACGAGCAAAACAATGGGTGTGTGAATCAATCCATCCGGCACTGACATAGTGCTTATTTTGTAGATCTAAGACACGCTCAGATTGGTCTGTAATAGAACTAGCAATCGCAACAATCTTTCCATGATGAATAGCAATATCTGTTACTGATTCATCAATTTGTTTGGCATTTTTTATAATTAAATCATACATAATTTATTCCGAATCCCCTCTTTGCAATTTAATAAATTACAGAGGGGAATAACTAATATTATAAAATTGGAAATATACCACCAAAAATCATAGCACCTAAAATAGCTCCACCTGTGATTGGTTTTTTCCATACATAAAAAAGTAGCGCCCCCAATAATGAACCGGTACCAATAGGAATTGAAGCAACCATCGCAGATAAAATAATCATAGGACCAAGAAATCGTCCTGATGCATTACCTGCCCCCATCATGACATCAGCACCAAAAGTCGAACCACCACCACTATTGACAGTGAATTTACGGATAATAATAATAATTAAGCCTATAAGCACACCTAATATCAATCCAGTTGCTAACGCTGCAAAAAAATTTTCAATAGGTAAAGTATAGCCGCCAGCTAGCAGTAACGCAGGTACACCAAGCCCAATACCTGTTTGCAATGCACCACCGATATCTAAAATGCCGACCAAGGAACCTTCAATAACACGAGCAAATAAAAAACTAGCACCAAAAGCCGCAACAGCGCCATAATCGCCAGTGGTCATTCCTGATTTGAGCATAGCAACAAATGCAATTTCATTAAATGCACCAATACCGTACACATAGAATGTATGCGTTCCAGCAAAAATACCGGCAGATAATAGCCCACAAATGATAGGGAAAGACCAATCGGCATACCAAAAACTTTTATTGACCATTGTTTGTGTATTCATAATGTGTCCCTATATTATTTAAACCAATAAGATAAACCATCTCTAAACGAGTTAATCATCTTCAAATCAAAACCACGGAAATATCCACTCATAACAAATAAAATAATGACAGCAACTAACATGATTTTCATCACACGGTTCCAGCCACTATCATCTACACCTTTACCAATCAATATACCCAACACCAACCCAGGTACTGCATTGCCCATAATTAACTGTGCAAGCCCACCAAATAACGTTCCCCAAAATCCACTACGACGCCCTGCATCTAGAGCGGCTAACCAGAAAATAACGGGCATAACAGTTGCAACTAGCAAGTTAGCTGCAGGAACAAGAACCTTCGTTGCAGTAATTTTTAGCGAATCAGGAATAACCGAAGTAGTTGTATTTAAAAATAGCACCACAATCATCCCAATAAATGCACAAGCAAATGCCATTTTTTTAGGATCATGTAAGGTTTCTGCAAGATTACGATTTTTTATCATCAATAAAGCTCCACCCCAGTTAGGGATGATGCGATGATCGACGTCTTGAGTAAAAGAACCAGCAGCAACCGATGAAGCCCACGCATTAAAAAAGAACCCTAAACCAAATGAAAAGTGCGCAGCAGGATCACCTTCACAAGAATTAAGTTCGCCTAATGTCCGAAACGCTCCCATCCCTTGATAAGTTGGTGCATGAAACATTCGAGCAGCTCCCGCACCAACCCCAAAACCACAAAGTCCACCGATAATAATAGACTTGAATGCAATAATTAAAATTTCCATAACTTCCCTTTTACGTTATGTTATTTTGATGTACATTTAATATCATTTAAATCAATAAAAATTAAGTTAACAGATACATCAAGCGTGATTTCATAAAATGTCTTTTTCCTTGGTAAAAAGATAAACAAAAAACGTTCTGTTGTTATCTTTTCTATTGCTGATACAACTTGAATGTCAATTGGTTCTATTCGCAACATAATATTATTAGTGTTTTTGAGTACTTCTTTCTGAACCTGACTTAAAGCTATAGCAAAAGCTCGCTGCTTAGAATCACCATGACCTTTTACTCTAACAAGTATCTGTTCTGTTTTTTTCATTCTCATTTACCGTTTATGAACGTGGATATTTTTTTAGAAATGCTTTTGCTACACGTTGCCCTAATTCTTCCGTGTCCATAAAACCAAAACCAAGAACTTTACAGCCGTCATTAATAGCTGTTTCACCTTCTTCAATTGATCGCATACCATGGCGTTGTGAATAGCCATATTTATTTTGTGCAGTAATAGCACCAGCTCCACCACTACCACAAAATGAAAGGCCCAAATCGGCATTTTCTTTATTCATTACATCACCTAATTTCATATCTGCTGCCATACCTGGAATGACGATTGCACGACAACCTTCTACTGAGTTAATTCCCTCCGCAATTTTTTGCCCTTTTCCCATTCTATCGCCGATAACAATGACTACTTCTGCCATAATATTTCTCCTATTAATTATTGTTTTTTACTTGTCTAGTAATCGTTTAATTTGCTTTAGCTACTTCATAATGAACTGCCAATAAATATGCTTCTTCTATCGGTAAATTATCAAATAAGTTTATTGTTTTTCTTGCCAGTTCTAAAGATTCTTCTGAAAGTTCATCAAATAACCCAGGGTCGACTTCAGGTAATGTTTCTAATGTTTTGGCCCTTTCAACCATAGCTTTTACATGTGAAAATAACATCGCTTTTTGAACATCATTTTGTATGATTTGATGCTGTACTAACCAACTATTAATGATCGTAATGGTTTGTTCAGTAACTAACTCTGGTTCTAAATTATCCTCGATCATTCGAAATTTTATTGGGTTCATAGCTAATACATATCTCTTATTGTTTTTTGAATTGGATAGAATAAGCGTAAATCAATCAAGGCTTAATGTGGATAGAGAATTTTTCCGTCTGCAAGAGGAAATTTATTATAAAGTTTGCTAAATACAGCAATAAGCAAGAATTGTTACTCTTGATACAACTATTTATTGATTAAATCTATGTTCAATTTTGTGATTTAGATCATAAAACCCGACCTTCACAAATACATTTAAAAATACAATTTCTATAATTTGATTAATTAGATAATACTGTCATTTATACATTGAGGATAATATTCAAACATTGTAAAAAATAGGTAAAAATTAAAAAATTAGTTTATTTTTCCAAAAACGCTCAGGTGTGCTATTGATTTTATTTGATTTTTTTAATATTTAAAAAATTAATCTTTTTATACTTAGCTATTTATATTATGAAGACTATGAGCAAATTGTGCAAAATTAACTTAAGCTTTAAAATCCACTTTAGACATCCACTCTGTAGAAAACAGCGCATAGCTTTCTTCTATTTTCTCTTGTGAAAGGTAAAGACGATTCATTACAACATACATGCCTATACTTTTTATATTTATGACTTTTAGTCATCATATAAAAAAATAGCACGCTATGCGTGCTATTTATGAATCAAATCTATAATGAGACTATTGATTTTCTTCAGCTGAATTTAGTAACTCAGCTAAATTAGCTGTAGCTTCTTCAGCTGAAATTGTTGTTTGAATCTCATCAGTCGATGGCATTGCTCGTTTACGTAAACGTTCCTTATGGTAAGCATAACCTGTACCAGCTGGAATTAATCGACCAACAATTACGTTTTCTTTTAAGCCACGTAATTCGTCATTTTTACCAGCTACCGCTGCCTCTGTTAAGACGCGAGTCGTTTCTTGGAACGAAGCTGCAGAAATAAACGATTCAGTCGTTAATGATGCTTTGGTAATACCAAGTAGATCGTGTAAATAAACAATTGGTTCTTTACCTTGAGCCTCAAGTTCACGGTTGATAATCTTCAAGCGTGAAACTTCAAGTTGTTCGCCTTCAAGCAAGCGAGAGCCACCAGGATGGATAACTGTTGCTTTACGTAACATTTGGCGCACAATAACTTCAATGTGTTTATCGTTAATTTTTACACCTTGTAGACGATAAACTTCTTGAACCTCGTTTACAATATAGCGTGTTACAGCATTAACACCACGTAGACGTAAAATGTCATGAGCCGATTCAGGTCCATCAGAAATTACATCTCCACGACCAACTTGTTCACCTTCAAATACGTTAAGTTGACGCCATTTTGGAATCATTTCCTCATATGGTTCACTACCATCTAACGGAGTGATAATTAAACGACGTTTACCTTTCGTTTCTTTACCAAATGAAATGATACCATCAATTTCAGCTAAAATAGCAGGCTCTTTTGGTTTACGAGCTTCAAATAGGTCAGCAACACGTGGTAAACCACCGGTGATATCTTTGGTACCAACAGATGCTTGTGGAATACGAGCAAGTGTGTCACCAATATTGATTTCTGCACCATCCTCTAACTGTACTAGCGCTTTACCTGGTAAAAAGTATTGTGCAAGCATTTCTGTACCAGAAAGATAGATATCTTTGCCTTTAGCATCAACAATTTTAATTGCTGGACGTAAATCTTTACCCACACCAGTACGTTCGGCTACGTCTAATATCACAATAGATGATAAACCAGTTAATTCGTCAGTTTGGCGAGTAATAGTTTGCCCATCAACCATATCAACAAAACGAACAAAACCTTTTGCTTCAGAAATAACTGGCATTGTATGCGGATCCCAGTTAGCAACAGTTTCACCCGCATCAACTGTTACACCATTACCTTTACTTAAAATCGAACCGTAAGGAACTTTATAAGTTTCTTTCATTCGACCTAATTCATCAATAATAGTTAATTCAGCATTACGCGAAGTAATAACCAATTTCTTATCTGGGTTAGTTACAAATTTAGCATTAGTTAATTTAATACTACCTTTGTTTTTAACTTGTACGCTTGATTCAGCAGCAGCTCGCGATGCCGCACCACCAATATGGAACGTACGCATGGTTAACTGAGTACCTGGTTCACCAATTGATTGCGCAGCAATAACGCCGATGGCTTCACCTTTATTAACCAAGTGACCTCGAGCTAAATCTCGTCCATAACATTTTGCACAAACACCAAAATCAGTATCACACGAAACAACCGAACGTACTTTAACGCTATCTACCGATTCAGCTTCAAGTAAGTCACATTTATTTTCATCGAGCAAAGTATTACGTTGAATTAAGATATCTGCACTACCAGGTTTTAATACATCTTCAGCTGTGACTCGACCTAATACACGCTCACGAAGTGGTTCTTTAACATCACCACCTTCAATAACTGGTGTCATGACCACACCTTCTAAGGTGCCACAGTCGTCTTCGATTACCACTAGATCTTGTGCAACGTCAACTAAACGTCGAGTTAAGTAACCTGAGTTTGCGGTTTTTAATGCAGTATCGGCAAGACCTTTACGCGCACCATGAGTAGAAATAAAGTACTGAAGTACGTTTAATCCTTCTCGGAAGTTCGCTGTGATAGGTGTTTCGATAATCGAACCATCTGGTTTTGCCATCAAACCACGCATACCAGCTAGCTGCCGAATCTGTGCAGCAGAACCACGTGCACCTGAGTCGGCCATCATGTAAATACTATTGAAAGAAGATTGAACTTCTTCCTCACCTTCACGGTTAATGACTTTTTCAGTTGATAAGTTATCCATCATGGCTTTAGCAACACGTTCATTAGCTGCTGCCCAAATATCGATAACTTTGTTATAACGTTCACCAGCAGTTACTAAGCCTGATTGGAATTGCTCTTGAATTTCAGCAACTTCAATTTCAGCTTCATTGATGATTTGTGATTTCTTAGCTGGAATCTCCATATCATCAATACCAACAGATACCCCTGAACGCGCTGCATAAGCAAATCCAGTGTACATAATTTGGTCAGCTAAAATTACCGTATCTTTCATACCTAATTGGCGATAACAAATATTTAAAATCTTAGAGATCGCTTTTTTACCAAGAGGCTGATTAATAACAGAGAAATTCATTCCTTTTGGCATAATTAACCATAGAATTGCACGACCGACAGTTGTATCAACAATCGAGGTAGTATCTTCCCACTCACCTACACTATTTCGTTGACTTTCAGTAATACGAACTTTAACCTTAGCATGCAATTCAACTAGGCCTAAACGGTATAGCTTTTCAGCTTCTTTAGGACCAGTTAATACCATGCCTTCACCTTTGGCATTAACTTTATCTCGAGTCATATAGTAAAGGCCTAAAACCACATCCTGAGAAGGAACGATAATAGGTTCTCCACTTGCCGGTGAAAGAATATTGTTGGTTGACATCATTAACGCACGTGCTTCTAACTGAGCTTCTAACGTTAATGGAACGTGAACCGCCATTTGGTCACCATCAAAGTCAGCATTAAATGCCGCACAAACTAGTGGGTGTAATTGAATCGCTTTACCTTCAATTAGGATAGGTTCAAACGCCTGAATACCTAATCTATGCAACGTTGGAGCACGGTTTAATAATACTGGATGTTCACGAATAACTTCATCTAAGATATCCCAAACAATTGCATCTTCACGCTCAACCATTTTCTTCGCAGCTTTAATGGTTGTTGCATAACCGCGACGTTCTAATTTTCCGTAAATAAATGGTTTGAATAATTCAAGTGCCATTTTCTTCGGTAAACCACACTGATGCAAATGCAAGTATGGACCTACAGTAATTACAGAACGACCCGAATAGTCAACACGTTTACCTAACAAGTTTTGACGGAAACGACCTTGCTTACCTTTGATCATATCGGCAAGGGATTTTAATGGGCGTTTGTTAGAACCTGTAATCGCACGACCTCGGCGACCATTATCTAATAATGCGTCAACAGATTCTTGTAACATACGTTTTTCATTACGGACAATAATATCTGGTGCAGCTAAATCCAATAAACGCTTTAAACGGTTATTACGGTTAATAACTCTACGGTAAAGATCATTTAGATCTGATGTTGCAAAACGCCCACCATCTAGTGGAACCAATGGACGTAAATCTGGTGGCAACACAGGTAATACATTTAAGATCATCCATTCAGGTTTGTTTTCTGATTGAATAAATGCTTCAATAATCTTAATACGTTTAGTTAGTTTTTTACGCTTAGTTTCAGAATTAGTAGTTGCTAGCTCATCGCGTAGAGCTTCACATTCTGCTTGCACATCAATATTACGCAATAATTCTTGGATAGCTTCAGCACCCATACGAGCATCAAACTCATCACCAAACTCTTCTAACGCGTCAAGATATTGCTCTTCAGTTAAAATCTGACCTCGCTCTAAATTAGTCATGCCACCATCAAGAACCATAAATGACTCAAAATAAAGCACTCGTTCAATATCGCGAAGTGGCATATCAAGTAATAAGCCGATGCGAGAAGGTAATGATTTTAAAAACCAGATATGAGCAGTTGGAGATGCAAGTTCAATGTGCCCCATACGTTCACGACGTACTTTAGCTTGAGTTACTTCAACTCCACATTTTTCACAAATAACACCACGGTGTTTTAGACGTTTATATTTTCCACATAAACATTCATAATCTTTTACTGGTCCGAAAATACGTGCACAAAACAACCCATCACGTTCAGGTTTGAACGTACGATAATTGATTGTTTCAGGTTTTTTGACTTCACCAAAAGACCATGAACGAATCATATCAGGAGAAGCAAGGCCTATCTTGATAGCATCAAAGTCTTCAGTTTTTGTTTGTGCTTTTAGAAACTTTAATAAGTCTTTCACAATTGACTCCTATGGAGTTAAACCAATTAGATAACTTATTATTACTAATAAGTTATCCCTATAAATAGAAATCATTTAAGTTAGAGAAAATTACTCTTCATCTAACTCTATATTTATACCTAGCGAACGAATCTCTTTTAATAGTACATTAAATGATTCTGGAATCGCAGGCTCCATACGATGATCACCATCTACAATATTTTTATACATCTTAGTTCGACCGTTTACGTCATCTGATTTAACAGTTAACATTTCTTGTAAGGTATAAGCTGCACCATATGCTTCAAGTGCCCACACTTCCATCTCACCAAAACGTTGACCACCAAATTGAGCTTTACCACCCAATGGTTGTTGAGTAACCAGACTGTATGAACCAGTAGAACGAGCATGCATTTTGTCATCAACTAAGTGATTCAATTTGAGCATATACATATAACCTACAGTAACTGGACGTTCAAATTTTTCACCTGTACGACCATCATACAAAGTAATTTGACCAGAAGTTGGTAAGTCACCCAGTTCAAGTAATGCCTTAATTTCTTGCTCTTTAGCACCATCAAATACAGGTGTTGCTAATGGCATACCATTACGTAAATTTTGTGCTAAAGTCATCACTTCTTGATCAGTGAATTGTGCAACATTAACTTTTTGCGCAGCACCTAAACCAAGATCATACGCTTTTTGAATAAATTCACGTAATTTAGCTAATTCTTGCTGTTCTTTTAGCATAGCATCGATCTTCTGACCAATACCTTTAGCAGCCATACCCAAATGAGTTTCTAATATCTGTCCAATATTCATACGGGACGGAACACCTAGCGGATTCAATACGATATCAACTGGACGACCTTTTTCATCATATGGCATATCTTCAATTGGATTAATTTTTGAAATAACCCCTTTGTTACCATGACGACCAGCCATCTTATCACCAGGCTGAATTTGACGTTTAACTGCCAAGTAAACTTTAACGATTTTAAGAACGCCAGGCTGTAGATCATCGCCTTGAGTAATCTTCATACGTTTAGCTTCAAGTTTTTTGTTAAACTCTGTTTTTATTTCGTCGTACTGTTCAGCCAACTGTTCTAATTGAGCTTGTTTATCTTCGTCTGCGATACCAATTGTTAGCCATTTTTGATGTGGTAAAGCATCTAATTTATCCGCTTTGATTCCACCTGAAATTAATACATCACGAATTCGAGCAAACAATGCAGCTTCTAAGATTTTAAGTTCTTCAGTTAAATCTTTTCTCGCCTGCTTGAGTTGCATCTCTTCGATTTCAATTGCACGTTTATCTTTTTCTACGCCATCACGAGTAAACACTTGAACATCAATAACAGTACCTGAAACACCATTTGGCACACGTAATGAGGTATCTTTAACGTCAGATGCCTTTTCACCAAAAATAGCACGTAGTAATTTTTCTTCTGGCGTTAATTGAGTTTCACCTTTAGGTGTCACTTTACCAACCAGAATATCGCCACCTTTTACTTCAGCACCGATGTATACAATACCTGATTCATCAAGTTTAGACAGTGCTGCTTCACCTACGTTTGGAATATCCGCCGTAATTTCTTCTGCACCTAATTTTGTATCACGAGAAATACAAGATAACTCTTGAATATGAATCGAGGTAAAACGGTCGTCTTGTACCACTTTTTCAGAAACTAAAATAGAATCCTCAAAGTTATAACCATTCCATGGCATAAATGCCACTCGCATATTTTGCCCTAGTGCCAATTCACCTAAGTCAGTAGATGGACCATCTGCAAGTACATCACCACGCTCAACTTTTTCTCCCAATTCCACACATGGAATTTGGTTAATACAAGTATTTTGGTTAGACCGTGTATATTTAGTTAAGTTATAAATATCAATACCTGTTTCACCAGCATATATTTCATCTGAATTAACATTAACCACAATACGCGATGCATCAACATATTGAACTGTACCACCACGACGAGCAACCGCTGTTACACCCGAGTCAACAGCTACTGCACGTTCCATACCAGTCCCAACAAACGGCTTTTCAGCTTTTAAGGTTGGTACTGCTTGACGTTGCATGTTCGCACCCATTAAGGCACGGTTCGCATCATCATGTTCAAGGAACGGAATTAATGAAGCACCAACTGATACGATTTGTTGAGTTGATACATCCATATAATGAATTTGTTCAGGACTATATAAACCCGATTCACCACTTAAACGACAAGTTACTAAATCTTCTTTAAAACGACCATTTTCATCAAGATTTGAGTTTGCCTGAGCAATTACAAATTCACTTTCATCAATCGCTGATAAATAGGTAATTTCATCAGTTACAATACCATCAATAACACGACGGTATGGTGTTTCTAAAAAGCCATACTCATTGGTACGAGCATAAACTGCTAATGAATTAATCAAACCAATGTTTGGACCTTCAGGCGTTTCGATTGGACAGACACGTCCATAGTGCGTTGGATGTACGTCACGCACTTCAAATCCTGCTCGTTCACGCGTTAAACCACCTGGTCCTAAAGCTGAAATACGACGTTTATGCGTAATTTCGGATAGTGGATTGTTTTGATCCATAAACTGAGATAACTGACTTGAACCAAAGAATTCACGAATCGCTGCTGAAATTGGTTTAGCATTAATCATATCTTGTGGCATTAGTGAATCAAGATCACCTAGAGATAAGCGTTCTTTCACTGCTCGTTCAACACGAACTAAACCAATACGGAATTGGTTTTCTGCCATTTCACCAACACTACGAATACGTCTATTACCTAAATGGTCGATATCATCAACTTCACCGTGACCATTACGAATAGCGATTAATTTCTTCATTACGTCAACGATATCATCTTTCGTTAAAACGCTTTCACCTTCAATGTCATCACGCCCTAATGAACGGTTAAACTTCATTCGACCAACAGCAGATAAATCATAACGTTCTTCAGAAAAGAATAAATTATCAAATAACGCTTCAGCTGCTTCTTTTGTAGGTGGCTCACCTGGACGCATCATGCGATAAATTTCAACTAATGCTCCAAGTCGATCACGAGTTGAATCAACATTTAATGTCTCAGAAATAAATGCACCATGATCTAAATCATTAGTGAATAATGTTTCTATCTTTTTATAGCCAGCATTCGTTAATTGAAGTAATAGTTCTAATGAAATCGGTGTATTGGCAAAAGCAATTACCTCACCTGTTTCTTCATCAACATAATTTTTAGCAAGAACTTTGTTAACAATATATTCAACTGGTACATCAATTTTGCTAACTTTATCTTTTTCTAACTCACGAATGTGACGAGCTGTAATACGTCGACCTTTTTCAGCGTAAACTTTACCTTTTGACTCAATATCAAATAGTGCTGTATCACCACGTAAACGCTCTGGAATAAGATCCATTTTTAACTTGGATTTGCTAACTTCAAAAATAGTTTTTTCAAAGAAAATATCTAAAATTTCTTCTGTTTCATAACCTAATGCACGTAAAATAATTGTTGCTGGAAGTTTACGACGACGGTCAATACGAGCAAAAAGATTATCTTTTGGATCAAATTCAAAATCAAGCCAAGAACCACGATAAGGAATAATCCGAGCATTATATAAAACTTTACCAGAAGAGTGCGTTTTACCTTTATCACTATCAAAGAACACACCTGGACTACGATGTAATTGCGATACGATTACACGCTCTGTACCGTTTATCACAAATGTACCATTGTCTGTCATTAAAGGAATTTCGCCCATATAGACGTCTTGCTCTTTAATATCTTTAACTGTTCCCTCTGGCGCATCTTTATCATAAATAACTAAACGTAATTTTACGCGCAACGGTGCTGAGTAAGTGATCCCTCTAATTTGACATTCTTTAACATCAAACACAGGTTCGCCCATCATAAAGCTCACGTACTGTAACTCAGCGTTACCACTATAACTTTTTATCGGAAATATTGAACGGAATGCAGCTTCTAAGCCATATTGTCCTTCTGGATCTTGCTCAATAAATTTCTGGAACGAATCAAGTTGAATAGAAAGAAGATACGGTATATCCAAGACTTGTGGACGCTTACCAAAATTCTTACGAATTCGTTTTTTCTCGGTATAAGAGTAAACCATTAGTTCCTCAACTTGCTTATCTGCTATTTTAGCATGATTAAATATTCATCAGGGTGTTATCGCCAACTGATACACCTGACACCTCATCGAAAATATCTATAAATATCAATTGATTAGGTTTAATAAATATACTATTTCTTTATTATTTTTTATTGATAATCTTCAAATAAAATTCTTTAACTTATTATAGCGCAAAAAGGCTGGAGGTATAAAACCCCCAGCCATTTATCGGAATATCGATAAACTTATTTAAGCTCGACAACTGCACCAGATTCTTCAAGTGCTTTCTTAAGTTCATCAGCATCGGCTTTGCTAACGCCTTCTTTAACTGTTGCTGGAGCTGATTCAACAAGGTCTTTAGCTTCTTTTAAGCCTAAACCAGTTGCACCACGAACTGCTTTGATAACAGCTACTTTATTAGCACCAACATCTTTTAAGATTACATCAAATTCAGTTTTCTCTTCTGCTGCTTCAGCTGGACCTGCTGCGGCTACGGCTACAGCTGCTGCTGCAGAAACACCAAATTTTTCTTCCATCATTGATACAAGTTCAACAACATCCATAACAGACATTTCAGCAACTGCATCTAAAATTTGTTCTTTAGTGATAGACATAATATAGTTTCCCAAATTTACATTTTTTAATTAATAAAATTCACAATCAAACCGCCAATTAAGCAGCTTCTTTTTGATCGCGAACCGCTGCAAGAGTACGAACCAATTTGCCAGCTGCGGCTTCTTTCATGGTTGACATCAAGCGAGCTAATGCTTCTTCATATGTAGGTAATGTTGCTAAGCGATCAATATTCGCTGCAGTAATCAACTCACCTTCAAAGGCTGCGGCTTTAATCTCAAATTTTTCATTTTCTTTCGCAAACGCCTTAAAAATACGCGCTGCAGCACCTGGGTGCTCATTTGAAAATGCAATTAGAGTTGGACCAACAAACGTATCTTTTAAACACTCATATTGAGTGCCCTCAACAACACGGCGTAATAGCGTATTACGAACAACACGCATATAAACACCCGCTTCACGAGCAGATTTACGTAATGCAGTCATTTTTTCTACAGTTATGCCTCGAGAATCAGCAACAACTGCAGATAGCGCACCTTTGGCGATTTCATTGACTTCAGCAACAATTTCTTGTTTATTTTGAAGATTTAGTGCCATTGGTATTGCTCCTGGATTATACTAGGCAAAAGCCTAGACTTATTCAAGCTAGCTACAAATATAGCTAGCACAACCACGATGAGCAGAATCCTTCTATTATATCTTATCAGGTTCTGTCACCGTCTACGTAGGAAAATTAAGTAGTCACACAACAACCACACCTACGGTCTTGGACGGGGTCTGGTTAAGGCCAGACACCAACCGATTCCTCTATTTAATTATAAATAATAATTAAACAGTTGCATTTAATGTTGCTTGATCAATAGCAACACCAGCACCCATTGTAGTAGAAAGGCTAACTTTCTTAATAAATACACCTTTAGAAGAGGCTGGTTTTGCACGTTTCAACGCAACAAGTAATGCTTCTAAATTTTCTTTAAGCTTATCTGCATCAAAATCAGCTTTACCAATAGTAGTATGGATAATACCATTCTTATCATTACGGTAACGGATCTGACCAGCTTTAGCGTTTTTTACAGCTTCTGCAACGTTAGGAGTTACAGTTCCAACTTTAGGATTTGGCATTAAACCACGTGGTCCTAAAATTTGACCTAATTGACCAACAACGCGCATAGCGTCAGGTGATGCAATTACGACATCAAAATCCATTTCGCCTTTTTTGATTTGATCTGCAAGATCGTCCATACCCACTAATTCAGCACCAGCTTCTTTTGCAGCCTCTGCATTTGCACCCTGAGTAAAGACAGCAACACGCACGCTACGTCCAGTACCATGAGGAAGAACGATCGCACCACGAACATTTTGATCTGATTTACGTGAATCAATACCTAAATTAACAGCAACATCAACACTTTCTGTAAATTTAGCTGTAGCTAATTCTTTTAATAAAGTAATTGCTTCATTGATATCATATTGTTTAGTTGCGTTTACTTTTTCGCGGATAAGTTTAGCCTTCTTAGATAATTTAGCCATGAATTAACCCTCCACTTCCAAGCCCATTGAACGAGCTGTCCCTTCAATAGAACGCATCATCGTTTCAATGGTAGCACCATTCATATCTGCAGCCTTCAATTCAGCGATTTCGCGAATTTGTGCACTCGTTACTTTACCTACTTTTTTCTTATTAGGTTCACCTGAACCAGACTTGATTTTAGCCGCTTTCTTTAACAAAACAGCTGCTGGAGGTGTTTTAGTTACGAATGTAAATGAACGGTCAGAATAGACTGTAATTACAACAGGAATTGGTAAGCCTTTTTCCATGCTTTCTGTTTTTGCATTAAATGCTTTACAGAATTCCATGATATTCACACCATGTTGGCCAAGTGCTGGACCAACTGGCGGACTAGGATTTGCTGCACCAGCTGCAACTTGCAACTTGATGTAAGCTTGTACTTTTTTTGCCATTTTTAGTTTCCTTTGCTTGGGTGCAAACGCCTCTATTAATAATAATTATTAATAAATAGACAGCTCCCCTAAGTTAAATGAGGGCAGAATTATCCTATAACTTAATTGAAAATGCAAGATTTAATTTAAGTATAGATAAATCAAAAGCAAGGCAAATACCTTGCTTTAATCCTAAATAACATAAAAATTAAAGAACACCTACAGCATTAAGCTCTTTAAATGCAAGTTCTAAACGAGCAACTAAAGAATCTTGTCCCTTACGTAACCATACGCGAGGATCGTAGTATTTTTTATTTGGAGCATCAACGCCTTCAGGGTTACCTAATTGCCCCTGTAAGTAAGCTTCATTTGCTTTGTAATAATCTAAGATACCAGACCAGTTAGCCCATTGCGTATCTGTGTCAATATTCATTTTAATTACACCATAACTAACTGCTTCAGCTATTTCTTCCGGTGTAGAGCCTGATCCACCATGGAATACAAAGTTTAATGATTTAGCTGGTAGATTATATTTTTCAGATACATATTTTTGTGAGTTATCTAAAATTTTTGGCGTTAATTTAACATTACCTGGTTTATAAACTCCATGCACATTACCAAATGAAGCTGCAATAGTAAAACGAGGACTGATAGCACTTAAACGTTCATAAGCATAAGCTACATCTTCCGGTTGAGTATAAAGTGCTGAGCTATCCATATGACTATTATCAACACCATCTTCTTCACCACCAGTGCATCCTAGCTCTAACTCTAAAGTCATTTTCATTGCTGACATACGAGCAAGATATTGACAACAAATATCAATATTATCTTTTAATGACTCTTCTGAAAGATCAATCATATGAGATGAAAATAATGGTTTACCTGTTTTAGCAAAATGAGTTTCGCCTGCATCCAGTAACCCATCAACCCATGGAAGTAATTTTTTAGCGCAGTGATCAGTATGAACTATAACAGGGACTCCATATTTTTCAGCCATAAGATGAACATGTTTTGCGCCAGAAATAGCACCCAACACAGCACATTCTTGACCTTCTAATTTTAGGCCTTTACCAGCAATAAATTGAGCTCCACCGTTAGAAAACTGAACAATAACAGGAGAACCTACTTTTGCGGCTGTTTCAATAACGGCATTGATAGTATTTGTGTCAACACAGTTAACCGCAGGTAATGCAAAGTTATTTTCGCGAGCGATTTGAAATACTTTTTGAACATCATCACCAGTGACAACACCAGGTTTAACAACATCAGAAATCTTAGTAACCATTTTATTACCTATAAATTTATTTATAAAAATTAAAGGATGAGTAATTATCTCATCCTTTTACTGAACTCAAATACTAGGCCTTTGCTCTAGCTTCTAACATCGCAACAGCGGGTAGTTTTTTACCTTCAACAAATTCAAGAAAAGCCCCGCCACCAGTTGAAATATAAGAGATTTTATCTTCAATACCAAATAGATCGATTGCAGCTAATGTATCCCCACCACCAGCAATTGAAAAACCTTCGCTATCGGCAATTGCTTTGGCTACAATTTCAGTACCACGACGGAAATTAGGAAATTCAAAAACACCCACTGGACCATTCCATAAAATGGTTTTAGCATTTTTGATAATATTTGCTAATACTTCTGCTGATTTATCACCTAAATCAAGAATTTGTTCATTTTCTTTAACGTCTTTAACTGATTTTTCAGTCGCTGTTGCTGTTTCACTAAATTCTGTTGCAACACGAACATCAGTTGGAACTGGGATTTCACAGTTAGCCATTAATTTTTTAGCTTCTGGAATTAAGTCTGCTTCATAAAGAGACTTACCTACATTATAACCTTCAGCGGCAATAAAAGTATTAGCAATACCGCCACCAACAATAATTTGGTCAGCAATTTTTGATAAAGAATCAAGTACGGTTAATTTTGTTGATACCTTAGAACCGGCAACGATAGCAACCATTGGCCTTGCTGGATTATCTAATGCTTTACCTAACGCATCAAGTTCAGCTGCTAACAATGGCCCAGCACAAGCCACTGGCGCAAATTTACCAGCACCATGAGTCGAAGCTTGAGCTCGGTGAGCTGTACCAAATGCATCCATTACATAAATATCACAAAGAGCAGCGTATTTTTTAGACAAAGTTTCATCATCTTTACCTTCGCCTACATTGAAACGAACGTTTTCAAGTACAACTAATTCGCCTTCTTTTACATCTACACCATTGAGGTAATCTTTTACTAAACGAACAGGGAATGACACGTGTTCTTTTAAATAATCAACAACAGGTTGTAAAGAGAACTCTGGATTATACTCACCTTCTGTTGGACGGCCAATATGAGAGGTAACCATTACTTTAGCACCTTTTTTGATGGCTTCTTCAATAGTAGGTAGTGATGCTTTAATACGCGCATCGGAAGTTACCTTACCATTTTTGACCGGCACATTAAGATCTGAGCGAATAAATAAGCGTTTTCCTTTTAGATCAAGATCTTGCATTCTAATAATAGACATGATACTTCCCCTTGTAAAATATAAATAAAATAAAACTTACGCCATTCTAACATAAAAATTCTTTTTAGGTTATAGGGATTGCTGTGCAAATAATAAACATTAATAATAAATACAAAAACTACCAACATATTTTTTTATGTAACGCCATTGACAATAGGAAGAAATTAAGGCATATTTTGCCACCTTATTAATATGTAATTTTTATCTAAACTTGGGAGTTGACTTTGGCTAATATCAAATCAGCTAAGAAGCGTGCGGTTCAATCCGAAAAACGCCGTAAACATAATGCTAGTAACCGTTCAATGATGCGTACTTATATTAAGAAAGTTTACGCAGCTGTTGCAGCTGGTGATAAACAAACAGCTGAAGTGGCATTCAAAGACATGCAAGCAGTTGTTGACCGTCAAGCGGCTCGTGGCTTAATTCACAAAAATAAAGCTGCACGTCATAAAGCAAATTTAATCAAACAAATTAAAGCGTTGGCTTAATACATTAATTTTTTAACTAACATAGTTAAAGAAATACGAAAAAAAGTGGTGTAAGCCACTTTTTTTATTTATATACTAGTTTTATTTTACACAATATTATTAAAAAGAGAGTTTATTGTGGTTCAGCGTGATTATGTCAGAAAAAAGAGCCAATCAAAAAAAAGTAAGTCACGAAATAAGCCTAATTTTATGATATTTTTGGCTATTATAATCATTATTTTATTTTCTGCTATTCTCTATTTTGTTGCAAATAATACACCTAAAAAAACCGCTGAACCGCCAAAAACAAAAACTCAACCTCCTTCAATAACTTTACCTGAACAACCTCAAGAGCGTTGGACATACCTTAAGGAATTAGAAACTCCTAATGCTAATTATGGTTCCGCGTCAAGTTCAATTGCTAGTGAAAGAGAGCAAATCCTAAATAGCTTTGTTAATAATTCACGCAGTGTGACGTCTTCTAAAAAAGAAGCAACAACGCAAAACCAAACATCAAATGTAACATCACAACCAACACAAGCTATTACAAACAAATGGCTATTGCAATGTGGAGCATTTAAAGATAAATCTAATGCTGATAAACTAAAAGCTAAGCTTGCAATGACTGGGGTTAGTGGCAATATTTCTTCAGGCCAATTATATCGAGTCACAGTAGGACCTTATACCAGTAAAAAAGAAGCCGATATCACATTAAACTTATTAAATAGTAATGGGATTAATAATTGTGTTATTTCTAACTAGAATATAAAAAGCCGATGAGATCAATGACGCAAATACAGATTTTTATAAAAATGTTATGGAATCGTATCAACCATGACCGGCTAACAACATCTTCTGCGGGACTTGCTTATACCACTATACTAGCACTAGTTCCACTTATTACCGTTATTTTTTCTTTACTTTCAGCTTTTCCTATGTTTGATGAAATTAGCCATTTATTGAAACAATTAATCTATAACAATCTTGTTCCAACGGCGAGTGACACCATTCAAAATTATTTAGAACAATTCATCTCCAATACAAAAAAAATGACCTTTGTTGGTGTAATTGGTCTGATTGTTACATCACTGTTGCTTATCAACTCAATTAATACAGCACTTAATCATATTTGGCAAACTAAACGCAAACGTTCCTTCATGTACAATCTAACCATGTATTGGACAATACTAACCTTAGGCCCAATTTTAATTGGTTCTAGTATAGCGATTAGCTCTTATATTTTTTCATTGAAATGGCTATCTACCGCAACAACGGGTAATATACTACTTAATTGCTTACCATTTATTATTTCTATGATTGGATTTTGGCTACTTTATAGCATTATCCCGACCGAGTCTGTACCTTTAAAAGAATCGATGATTGGAGCGTTTGTCGCTGCAGCATTATTTGAAATAGGTAAACGCGCATTTGCACTATATGTTACTTCGTTTCCAACATATCAACTTATTTACGGAGTAGTATCATCAATCCCCATTATGTTAGTTTGGATCTATTTTTCTTGGTGCATTGTCTTGTTTGGGGCCGAATTTGCAGCAACCTTAACTGACTATAATCGACAAAAAAAACATATTGTTAACAACCCTTCTTTACCAGAGTAATTAAATTATGATCGCCTTAATCCAACGAGTAAAACAAGCTAGTGTGACAATAGACAATAATATCATTGGGCAGATTAATCAGGGTTTACTGATTTTCCTGGGAGTTGAGCAAGATGATGACGAACAAAAAGCAATTCGTTTATGTGATAAAGTTTTAGGTTATCGTATTTTCAGCGATAATGAAGGAAAAATGAATTTAAATGTTAACCAAGCTAATGGCGAAATATTAGTTGTTTCTCAATTCACCCTAGCTGCAGACACTAAAAAAGGAATGCGACCAAGCTTTACAAAAGGCGCTAAACCCGATGAAGCAAATAGGCTTTACCAGTTTTTTGTAGAACAATGCCAACAAAAAATAACAACTCAAACAGGCCAATTTGCAGCTGACATGCAAGTATCATTGATTAATGATGGTCCTGTAACATTCTGGTTACAAGTCTAGTTATATAACTAAAATTACATTTAGATAATATTTCGCAAGTTTTACCAATTATTATTTAATATTTGGCATTGTAAGATCCAATTTAAATAGGTTATTGTTAAATAAATCTAGCAACAACCTAACAAAATTTGATTATAAGATACGGCTAACCTTTATTAGTCATCAATCGTTAAATTTCGAGTAGTTAAATCAAATGGAGTTAACTGGTAAACATAATAGTTGAGCCAATTACTAAATAATAGGTAAGCGTGGCTACGCCATGTGGCTTTTGGTGTTAAATGAGGATTATTATCAGGAAAATAATTATATGGCATATCAGGATGAATACCTGCATTTAAATCTCGATAATATTCATTTGCCAACGTTGAAGAATCATATTCAGGATGGCCTGTTACAAACACCATTCGCTTATCAGCTGTAGCCATTAAATAAGGACCGGTAATATCAGACTCAGCTAAAATAGTTAAATCGGTATATGTTTTTATTTTATCAATTGGAAAATCAGCATAACGAGAATGAGGAGCCCAAAAGGTATCATCAAAACCACGTGTTAAAATCGCATTAGTTTGCACAATATGATGCTGAAAAACACCCGATAACTTTTGCGTGCGAGTAAATTTTGGTAAATCATATAAGACATTCAAAGCAGCTTGAACACCCCAACAAACAAACATAGTTGAAGTAACATGATCCTTTGCCCAAGTAATAATTTTGGCTAACTTAGACCAATACACAACATCGGAAAAAGCCACTTTCCCTAGTGGGGCACCTGTTATAATTAACCCATCAAAATTTTGCTCACAAATATCATCAAAATCACAATAAAAACTATTTAAATGTTCAATAGGCGTATTTTTAGACTCTCGCTGATCAATACGTAATAACTGAATATCAACTTGTAAAGACGAATTAGAAAGTAAGCGTAAAAATTGGTTTTCTGTTTCGATTTTTTTAGGCATTAAATTTAAAAAAAGAAGCTTAAGAGGTCGAATTTCTTGGGTATTAGCACGCGATGAAGTCATAACAAATACATTCTCATTACGTAATACATCAACCGCAGGTAATGAGTCAGGAATACAAATAGGCATAACAAAAACTCCTAAATCGGTAAGTAATTTTTAAACATCAAAATAGACGTCTAGAAATCTATATAGCTAAATATAGTATCTTTTAATTTATTTGTCGAGATTTTTTATTTAACAAAATCATCAGAATAATCAAATTACAAATTAACAAACATTCTAAAGAAATGTGTATTACTTCATGCAAAAATCAAAATCACTCCGATAGATTTGTTAATTAAAAAGTACGAGTATCGGTACGCCAAGTATCTGCAGTAAGCGCTTCACCAAAATAGCTATTAATTAATTTTTGGGTAATATCACTCAGCGGTGAAGCTAATACTTCAGCAGTATTACCATATTCAACCAATTCGCCATTATGCATAACTAAAATTTCATCGCTGATATGTTTCATCATCCCAATATCTTGAGTAACATATACATAAGAGATATTTTGTTCAGCTTGTAACATCAGCATTAAATTAACAATTTGTGAACGCATCGAAATATCAAGTGCAGCTAATGCTTCATCTAAAATTATCACTTTAGGTTTTAAAATCAATGCTCGAGCTAATGCTACTCGCTGTTTTTGCCCCGCAGCCATCACTGAAGGATAATAAGAGGCATGTTCAGGTAACAATCCAACTTGCTTCAATACATCTCTAATTAACTTTTCACGTTCATGAGCATCATAATTAGCATTACACTTTAATGGGATTTCAAGCAATTGCCCAATACGTAATCGTGGATCAAATGAACTTTCTACATGCTGAAATATCATACGAATTAGTTGACAACGATAGCTATAATCGCCGTATTGAACTTTATTACCGTCAATCCAGATATCTCCACTATCAGGCTTTATCATACCAACTAACATTTTTGCGAGTGTCGATTTGCCAGAGCCATTTTGTCCGATAATTGCAAGCGTTTTACCTTCATTAAGAGAAAACGATAATGGCTTCACCGCATTAATGTATAAATGTCCCAGAAATCCTTTAGGAATTTTAAATTGCTTAGATAAGTTACGCACTCTTAATATTGGATTCATCGTATATTCCTATTATTTATGGCTACTCATCAGTATTTAACGGAAAATGACAGGCTACGAAATGATCTTTTATCGGTATCAATTCTGGCGCCAAAATACATTTTTTCTGGGCATATGGACAACGAGGACCTAATCGACAACCTATTGGTAGGTGTTCTAATGATGGGATCACTCCAGGCAAAGTATTTAAAGGACTTTTATGCGGCATCGCTTTACCAAAGTCAGGAATTGCATAAATTAGCGCCTGAGTATAAGGATGATAAGGCGATTTAATTAAATCTTTACTATCAGCAACTTCAACTGTCTGTCCACAATATAAAACATTGATACGATCAGTCCATCTGGTAACCATTTGCAGATCATGACTAATAAATAAGATAGTGGTACCCACATTTTGATTCATACTAGCTAGCAACCTAAAAATTTGTGCTTCTGTAGTTGCTTCCATCGCATTTGTCGGCTCATCAGCAATAAGTAGCTTAGGCTGATTAGCCAACGCAATTGCAATCATGACTTTTTGACATTCACCTTCAGTCAATTCAAACGGATAAGATTTTAATATCTCCTTATGATTCTTAATTCCTACCCGATGCAATAACTCAATCGCTCGATGTTTACGCCAAAATAACCTTTGCCACCAATGCCCTTTAAATGTCCTTCTTGGAATTGCACTAATTAACTGTTGTCCTACTTTCATGGAAGGATCTAAGCAAGATTGTGGTTCTTGGAATATCATCGATATATTGGCACTAATGACTTTTCGGCGCTGTCTAGGAGTGAGTTTAAGTAAATCAATGTCATTAAAATAAAATCGATCAGCTGAAATCTTCCAATTATGATTAGTCACACCTAAAATAGCTTTAGCGATAAGGCTTTTTCCAGATCCTGACTCACCAACTAAACCTCGAATTTCACCTTCTGACAACTTTAAATTTACACGATCAATTGCACGTAAAAGACCATCTGGTGTAATAAACTCAATGGTTAAATTCCGAATATCTAACAATGCCATAATTAAGTTCCTGCTCGACGGCCATATAATCCAAAATTGAATAAATAAACCAAAATAATTGTAGCAGAAACCGCAATTCCCGGAGATAAAAAGGCTAAATAATTAGTTGCAATGATATCTTTCATTTGAAACATCATCATACCTAAATCTGGTCGAGAAACATCATTAGCAAAACCTAAAAAAGTTATAGTAGTAATAGTTAAAATAATCGAACCAAATAGCGAAACAATTTCAGTCAAATAAATAGGTAAAATATTAGGTAAAATATAATGATTAAAAATTGTAAAGGAAGATAATCCATCAAGTCTATAGGCCGTAATATATGTTTTATTCCATTCATTGATGGCACGCTGATGAATATTATAAATAAAGCGTGGCGTATAAGATAACCCTATTACCAATAAAATATTAGTAATGTCATCTTCTAATAATAAGCTAATAACAATCACACCAAGTAACGGTGGTACTACCATACAAAATTTAAAAACAAATAATATAAAAGGGCGTATAAATGATATAAAAAACATTAAATAATTGATTAACCCACCAATGACTACCACATAAAAAACCGCCTTTAAGGTCATTGACATAGTTGAGCGATAACCAATTAACAAATAATCAAAAATATCTTGTCCTTTAGCGTTAGTACCTAATACATGATTAATATCACCATTAGACCACCAAGCAGGTGGTAATGAAGTTGGGTAAATAGGGTTTAAATGAGCATGAAAGAACCATTTGGTTGATAATGCCACAAAGGCAAGCGCCAATATGCCATAAAGGCCAACAACTAAGTAGAAATTACTATGCAACCGATTAAAGCTTAAATTGACATTTTGAAGCAATCTTGCTCGCCTAGACATAATGTTCCTTATGACGTAAAGGATAAATAACTACCGCCGAAATTTCGCCCAATAACGTTAACAAACTGATGACAGTGCCACAGGCTAAAATGGCAATAGAAATAACAAAATAATTATGATGATGATAAGCAAGCATCCCCCATTGCCCCAATCCTACTCGATTAAATAAAATTTCAATTACCATAGTTGAAAAAAGTAGTGTTGTCGTATTATAAGTCAGCTGTGGAATAGTTGCAGGAATGGAATTAGGTAATAAATGGCGGCGTAAAATTTTAAACGGTGATCGTTCACGAATAATCGCCATTTTAATAAAATTCTGTCGTGATGTATTTCTTACATTCTGGCTAACGAGTTGAATAGTCATAATGCTTGGTTGAATAGCTAAAATAATGATCGGCAAAAACAAATAGTGAAGTTGGCCCAATATCATATGCCATTTATCTGTTTTTGATGAAATTAAAAGATCCAATAACGAAGTTCCAGCTACTGATGGCGATACATTAAAATTCATCGATATCGACCAAGTTGGCGATAACCAATACATAACAATAATAACAACCATAACTATAGGGCAAGAATACAAAGATAAAGATCCTAAACGGATAATATTATTTAACCAATGAATATTACTAAGTCCAAGAAAAATTCCCAATGGCAATCCAATCAGTAAAGCAACGAATAAAGCAAGAATGCACAGTTCAAATGTAGCCAATAGTGTATGGAGAAACGGCACTGTTTCTCCAGTTAACAATCTGAATTGCCCCTGCAGCAACTGTTTAAAAAAAGCACTGTAGGCATCCAAAAAGCTTAAATTATTAATGTTAAATGTTGAGTGAGGGCTAAAATAAACTAAACAAAAACTAATCTGAGCTAATACGCAGATAATAAACAAAAACGTTACTATTTTCTTGAAAATATAGATAATCATTATTTATCTTTATCGCTATTATAATTAATTAAAACACGGCAACATAACCACGCCACCGTGTTTTAATCTATTTATTGATTATCCAGTATTACTGGTTTACTTGCTGCGGCATAAGCATGATCCTGAGCACTTAAACCACCAGCATTACCTTTACCTTCAAAATGATAATCTGATTCTTCACGCAATTTTATTTCAACATCATAAGTCACATATTCTGGTGCAGGTGCTTTAGTCATTGCTGATGAGGAATAACCTATTGAGTGTGAATCATTAATTACAAGATCATTATCATTTTTCTCACTAACGTTAAAATCCTCTTGAGCACTTACAAATATGGGAGCTTTTGATACCTCATCAACACTAGCAGTTCTATTTACATCTTCCTCATTTTTAACAATAACAGGAAGTAAAAGCGATGGAATGACAGGTACCACATTATGTGGTTCATAATTAGCTATTTGACTGTAATCAACAACAACACGACCTAAAGCTAATTCCAATGATGCTGCAGCAAACGGCAATGGTATTGGAGACTGTTTTAGTTCTACATTACGAACACGGCGTTTATTACGTTGGCCATTCATTCGTAAATGTCTTGAAGTACGACGCTGACGTTTCGGTTGAATTTCCGATACAATATTGCCCTCAGCTGATTCTGAGACAATAACAGGTAATAATAAAGAAGGGATAATTACTCGTTCTTGTTCAGTCTGCACCGTGGCAGTAGTATTACTATTTTTCACACGAACACTTTTAGTTAATGCTCGTTGTTGGCGTCTTGGCTTAGCCTCACGCAGTTTTGGTTGTACCACTTCCTCGACAACTCTATCTGCCTTAAGATTGTTTTCAGAGTCTGACAAATTAGCATTTGAATTACTATTTTGTTTAGCTCTGCGATTATTATTTCGACTTGATTCTTTAACCTCGTCAATATTGCCTGCTGCAACAAAATTACCATTATTAGCAGCATTGTTATTTCGGTGATTACGTTGACGTCGATTGTTTGAACGTTGATTATCCCGTCTTTTAGTCGGTCTTGTTTTAACTTCTGGCTGTGGTTCTACTTTTTCAGTAACAAACAGTTTACGTAATTTACCAAATAATCCACTAAACAGACCGCCTGATTTTATAGTTTTTGACTCTACCTTTTCTTTTGGTGTTGCACAAGCTTCAACTTTAGGTCCAGATAATACAGCTTGTTCAACAATAACTTCAACAGCTTGTTGCTCTTCTTCCTCTTCCTCAAGTTCACGAATCAATTTTGGAAGATTATAACTCAGTACATCTGTTTCTTCGCCTCTACGCTTACGAATCACCTTATACAATGGTGTTTCCATCTCTTCATCGCCAGCAATCACAATTTTGACATCAGGATGCATACTTTCAATATTGGTGATAGCACGACGTTTTTCGTTGAGTAAGTAGCTCGCTATTGGCACAGGAACAATGACATCGATTTGTACTGTATTATCTTTCATTGCTTCTTCTTGAATCAATCGAAGAATAGATAAAGACAATGAATTATTGTCCCTAACTGTGCCTGTACCTTGACAACGAGGGCAAATGTGATGCGTTGCTTCGCGTAATGAAGGGCTTAAACGTTGGCGCGACATTTCAAGTAAACCAAAGCGTGAAATTCGCGTAGTTTGAATTCGTGCACGATCGGTTTTCATCGCTTCTTTTAAGCGGTTTTCTACCTCACGTTGATTACGGACTGGTGTCATATCAATAAAATCGATAACAATCAAACCACCTAAATCGCGTAAACGTAGTTGACGAGCTATTTCTTCGGCTGCCTCAAGGTTAGTATTAAATGCTGTTTCTTCAATATCACTACCACGAATGGATTTAGCCGAGTTAATATCGATTGCTGTAAGCGCTTCTGTGGCATCAATAACAATTGAACCACCAGAAGGTAAGCGAACTTCTCGCTGAAATGCCGATTCAATCTGCCCCTCAATTTGGAAATGATTAAATAATGGCACATCACCCTCATAAAGCTTTAAGCGACCGATATACTCAACTCGTCCCAAATCAGCTAAACGTTTTTTAGCAATCTCAAGTACTTTAGGATTATCAATTAAAATATCACCAACATCATCACGCAAATAATCACGAAACGCACGAGTAATGATATCACTTTCTTTATGAATCAAGCTTGGTGCAGGATGTTTTTTGGCTTCGTTTTGAATTGCTGTCCAATAGTTAACTAATGCATCTAAATCTTGTTGCAACTCCTCTTGGCTTTTACCAACTCCTGCCGTTCGAGCTATAACACCCATGCCTTTTGGCTTTTCAATTGCATCAATAATACGCTTAAGATCTGCTCTTTCTTCACCTTCTATACGGCGCGAAACACCGCCAGCACGAGGATCATTAGGCATCAACACCAAGTAGCTACCAGCTAAACTAATATAGGTGGTTAAAGCCGCACCTTTTTTGCCACGAATCTCTTTTTCAATTTGGATAAGGACTTCTTGACCTTCCTGTAGATGTTTAATACTACGACGACCAGAAATATTAGATGGGAAATAGCTTTCAGCAATCTCTTTTAAAGGTAAAAAACCATCACGCTCACCACCATACGAAACAAAAGCGGCTTCTAAACTTGGATTGATTTTAGTGATTTTACCTTTATAAATATTCGCTTTTTTTTGTTCATGTCCAAGGCTTTCGATATCTAAATCATACAATCGTTGACCATCAACAAGCGCAACTCGCAGCTCTTCTTGCTGGGTTGCATTGATTAGCATTCTTTTCATTATTCTACACTCTTGATTAATCTTAATTAACAGTAGGTAGAATCTTATTATTGATAAGTGATTATTTTAACAATGATGAATAATGGTACTTAACTAAATATTGGTATACAGCATTCATTATTTTATTTATGTTATTTTTGTTATTATTTTATGTGAACCTGATACCGCTTACACAACATCAATATCATACATTAAGTAACATGCTAAATTAAAAAGCACTAAATATTTAAAAAAACCTAATTGTATAATTTATTGACACTATTAATATGGCTAATTTGCAAACCTATGTTTCTTAACGGCTTTAGCAAATAAACTAAATCTTTATGCAATTGTTTAAAATAAACATATTATCTAATTATAATGATTCTACTTACGCTATTTTATTTTGAAAAACTGTAATGTCTAACGCCATTGCTGCATTACAAGGATAAAATTATCCGTCACTATTATTAACGTTTCAGTCAAGGATAGCAAGCAAATTAAACTGGCTGTTTTACAAACAGTTAAGAATTCATTTTTAGCTATATTCAACTTGCTTTAATCACACAATAAATAACTTATTTAATTTGCTTAAATTTTTTACTGAAACACATAGTTACCTGAAACTTTTTTACAAAATTTTTTCTTACTAATTATCCCATTAACTAAAAATAAAACACCGATGCAATTATGCATAACGAATCCTAATCAGTATAATTACAATAAAATGACATTATAATTTAAATATGAGATATATCTATTTATGAACTCTGCCAATAAAACTGCCTTACTTAATTTTACTACTCGTTGGATTGAGCAATTCAAATACGCACCACAAAGCGAAGAACTACATGCCATCCCCTCGCCTTGTATTTTAAAAACTGACCATCTCACGGTATTTTGGCAACCATTTTTATTAGAACCACCAAGAGATCTCTCGATTGTTGAACAAGTTATTGGTATCATTTTACATCCCTCTGCTCACATTTTTTATGGTACACAATATGCTGGCAATATGACGGCTAAATTTACCGACACACATTTAACCTTAATTCAAGCATGGAACGATGATGACTTTTCAACTTTAGAACAAAATTTAATAGCTCATTTATCCCAACAAAAAAGATTAAAACGAACACCAACCATTTTTATAGCTACGACGGATGACAGCACAAAAATAATTTCATTAAACAATTTAACGGGCGAAATAGTAAAAGAGGACTTAATTACAGGAGAACTAACGACATTAACTAATGATTTGATTTCATTTTTTAATCAACTTACAGTTTTTCAGTAACTATAAGAACGTTAAAAATTTTACAAAAATCTATTTTATCGTATACCTATTTGAAATTGTAACTTACAAAATAATGTGTATATAATGCAGTAATAATAATCAATTAAATAGGTGGATTATGTTTGAAAATTTGACAGCAGCACCAGCCGATCCCATTTTAGGGCTAGCAGACCTTTATAATAAAGATGAACGCACCAATAAAATTAATTTAAGTGTCGGTATTTATAAAGATGAAACGACCAAAACCCCTATTTTAGAAAGTGTCAGAAAAGCAGGGCATTTGTTACTAAATGACGAAACCACAAAAAGTTACTTTCCTATTGACGGCCTCAAATCCTTCAATATTGCAACGCAAACTTTGCTTTTTGGTAGTGAAAATGAACGAGCAAGAACTGCACAAGCACCTGGAGGAACAGGGGCTTTACGCATTATGGCAGACTTTTTAGCTCGTCGAACCAAAATAAAACGAGTTTGGGTTAGTAATCCAACTTGGCCAAATCATCGTAGTGTATTCCAAATGGCAGGCCTTGAAGTACGCGAATACCATTATTACAGTGCACAAACGCACACTCTTGATTTTGATGCCATGATGAGTAGCTTAAACCAAGTTACCGCTGGCGAAGCGGTATTATTCCATGGATGCTGTCATAACCCAACGGGTATCGATCCAACTCCAGAACAATGGCAAGCTATATCGGATCTTGCCTTAAAAAATGGTTGGTTACCACTGTTTGATTTAGCTTATCAAGGCTTTGGACAAGGTATAGAAGAAGACGTTTATGGGTTACGGTTATTTGCCAATAATCATCCAGAACTACTTATTGCAAGTTCATATTCTAAAAATTTCGGTTTATATAACGAACGAGTGGGAGCATTTACATTAATTGCGGCAAATGCTGAAATTGCCGATCGAGCCTTTAGTCAAGTCAAAACAATTATTCGAGCTAATTACTCAAACCCTCCTGCCCATGGTGCTAAAATCGTCTCTTATATATTAAACAATGAAGAATTAAAAGAAGAGTGGATTGATGAATTAACAAGCATGCGTCAACGCATTCACCGCATGCGACAACTATTTGTAAAAACCTTACAAGACAAAGGTGCAAATCAGGATTTTAGTTTTATTGCCAAACAAAATGGCATGTTTTCGTTCAGTGGCTTGAACGAAGAACAAGTGCTAAAATTACGTAATGATTATGGCATTTACATCGTAAACTCAGGACGTATCAACGTGGCTGGTATGACATTAGATAACATGTCCAGACTTTGCGAATCAATTGTTGAAGTACTATAGAAATTTTAATAATAAACAGTCATAACAATAGAAGCGCTCAAATAAAGGGTGTTTCTATTTACTTTCCCCTTTAAATTAATATGTTTTTTTACTATAAAAAACAGGTTTAACTTTGGCATACATATCCTTATTAATCAAAAATTATTCTAATGATTACTTACAGCTCCCCCCTTCTCATTAGTATTTTATTCCATTTGGTTATATCAATAGAAAAACAGATTATTAGACGATACTGCAATAATTACTAATAATTATTGAGTAAGATAGTAACAATTATTGAGGATAGTTTGGTGGCGTCACATATTTTAGATTTTTTAATTTTGGGCAATAACTTTGGTACTAACGAAATGAGAGCAATTTGGTCTGAGACAAATCGCTTGCAAAAACAGGTTGATGTCGAAGTTGCTTTAGCTAAAGCGGAAGGCGAGTTAGGCGTTATTCCAATTGAAGCAGCCAATTCAATCATATCCAAAGCCGATGCATCTAAATTATCAATTGAACAAATTGCCGAAGAAGCAGCTAAAGCCAAACATTCGTTAATGTCAACAATTAATGCACTGCAAAAACAAGTCGGTGATGCGGGTCAATATATTCATTACGGCGCAACTACACAAGATATCGTCGATACTGCAACTGTTTTACAATTAAAACAATCTTTTACTGTAATTGAACGCGATAGCAAACTAGTGGCACTAGAACTAAAACGTTTAGCTAAAAAGTATCAGTATTTACCCATGGTTGGACGAACCCATGGCATGCAAGCACTCCCTACAACCTATGGTTTTAAACTTGCCGTATGGTTAGATGAATTTATTCGGCACTTACAACGTTTAAGTGAAATCAAACAGCGAGTATTAGTCGGTAATATTAGTGGTGCAATTTGTACTTATGCCTCAATGGGCAAGTTAGGACCACAAGTTGAAACGCGTGCTTTAACAATACTGGGACTAAATACCCCTAATATCGGTTGGCAAGCAGCTCGTGACCGTTTTTCTGAATATGCATCAGTCATTGCGCTAATTAGTGGCACATTAGGTAAAATGGGCAATGAATTTTACAACTTAATGCGTACCGAAATTAACGAAGTTGAAGAACCGTTCTCGGAAGGAAAAATAGGTTCAACTACCATGCCGCATAAACGCAACCCAGCGGCATTAGAAGGTTTAGCCAGTTTGACAGCTCCACTTTTAAAAAGTGTCGCATTAATTCACGAATCAATGAAAGTTGAACATGAACGCGATGCCATGAGTTGGCGAGCAGAATGGATCGCACTACCAGAAATTAACCTTTATATTTCAGCGCAATTACAGACAGCCCTTGCCGTACTTAAAGGACTTAAAGTCAATGCTGACAAAATGTTGATCAATTTATCACTACAAAATGGTTTACTACTATCTGAAAAAGTGATGTTTGAAATCGGCAAACGATTAGGCAAACAAACTGCACATAATTTAGTTTACCAAAGCGCCATGAAAGCATTTGAACAAAATCGACCATTTAAAAATATATTATTAGAAGAACCACGTTTAAATAAAGAATTCACCGAATCCGAACTTGATGCTTGGTTAGATCCAATTAGCTATATTGGCTCTGCACCTGAAAAAGTAGCACAAGTTATTCAATATGCTGAACAGTGTGGAGTATTAGCATGAGCTTTCGCTTAATCACTCATAAAGACATTCCTGCTTATCAGGCGCTATTGCATAATGCTTATCAATCCACCACTCAATTAGGCATCCATTTTGTCGCAGCAACAGTCACGCAATCGCAAATTGCTGACCATATTAATTCCAATGCCGTGTATCTATTTGAAAAAGAAGGTGATCTACTATCAACCTTAAGTATTCGCTTTCCATGGGGTAATAACCCAGGACCTTATGGGTTACCGCATTTAGGTTGGTTTGCAACAGCGCCACAATATAAAGGCAAAGGTTATGGTAATGCATTATGGGATTTTGTTGAACAGCAAATTCTAATTAACCAACTAAAATTACCTGCTGTCACGTTAGGCACTGCTGCAAATCATCCATGGCTTGCCCAAACTTATATTAATAGAGGCTATAAAAAAATAGGGCAAGCTAATTTAACACTCGATCATACCACACTTTATTTTGAAAAAATCTTAAATCATAAAAACTATACCGAATGGAAAAAAAGGAGTAATAAACAATGAAAAAAATAAGCAAGTTACTGTCCGCTCTTTTATTAACTAGCCTAGCCTTAATTGGTTGTGATAATAAATCCAATCACCAAGTAACAGAGCAAAATGTCATTAAAGTGGGCTCCACAGGACAAAGCTATCCAAACGGTTATAAACAAGATGGCAATTTAGTCGGATTTGATGTTGAAGTTACTGAAGCAATTGCTAACGAATTAGGCTATAAAGTCGAATGGATCATTGCTGAATTTGGTGGCTTAATGGGGCAATTTGATTCAGGGCGTTTAGATACTATTGCCAATGCAGTTGCGGTTACAGATGCTCGTCAAGCCAAATATGATTTTTCCAATACCTATAGCCTTTACGGTAGCCAAGTTGTTACCCACAAAGATAACAACGATATTAAGCAATTATCTGATTTTAAAGGTAAAACCATTGCCGGTGTGCTAGGCTCAAATCATATAAACAATCTAAAAAAAGCCTTTCCTAACAACGAAATAACAATCAAGACCTATGAAACACGAGATGGTGCAATGTATGACACGGAGTATCGACGAGTTGATGGTTATGTCAATTCTAAGCCAATATTACTGGCTGAAATTAAGCGTAAAAACCTACCGTTTAAATTAGTGGGTGAGCCAATTACTATTGAGCCCGTTGCTTTTCCATTTAGTAAAGATGAAAAAGGCCAAGCACTACGTGAAAAATTCAATCAAGCCATCGAAAAGTTACGCACCAATGGCACATTGAAAAACCTTGCAATTAAATATTTTGGTGAAGATATTACCCTATGAATTTTAATGTAAACTATTTTTTAAGTGTATTTCCGCAGATATTACCTTATCTGCCTGTTACACTTTTTATTACCATCATATCGATTATGTTTGCCATTATATTTGGACTTGCGATTGCACTATTACGTAGCAATAAAATAATCATTATCGATTCGTTTTTTGCACTGTTTATTTCACTGTTTCGAGGAATACCTTCTGTTGTTTTACTGTTTATTATTTATTATGGATTACCACAAATTTTTCCTGTTTTAAAACAAATGGGCGCTACAACAGCAGCCATTATCTGCTTCAGTTTAAAATATTCGTCCTATTTAGCTGAAATTTTCCGAGCAAGTTTAAAGTCCGTTGATCAGGGGCAGAAAGAGGCAGGAATAACCGTTGGTTTAAGTAAAATACAAGTTTATCGAGGTATTATACTACCACAAGCTATGGTCAATGCTCTACCAAACGCCGGCAATATGTTCATTTCATTACTTAAAGATTCATCTGTTGCCTTTTTTGTTGGCGTGCAAGAACTATTAGCATCGGGGAAAATGTTAACTGCTAACTCATTCCTCTACTTCGAAACCTATTTAGCTGTAGGTATTGTTTACTGGCTAACTGTTGTTGCCTATTCTTGGATACAAAAACAATTAGAGCAAAAGCTCAGTATACCTTATCATCGTTAAGGAGTAAGGTTATGATTTCTGTTTCGCATTTATCTAAACGTTTTGCAAATAATGAAGTATTAAAAGACATCAACTTAAATATAAAACAAGGTGAAGTTGTTGCCATTATTGGCCCATCAGGCTCAGGAAAATCAACTCTGTTACGTTGTTTAAATTTACTAGAAAAACCAAATACAGGCACTATCAAAATAGGAACTGTATCACTTAATAGTAAGCATTATAGTATTAAAGAAGAAAGCAACTTACGAAAACAGTCCGCTATGGTTTTTCAACACTATAATTTATTTAAAAATAAAACAGCATTAGAAAATATAACTTATCCATTAATTGTTGGTCAAAAAATGGATAAAACCAAAGCAAAACAACAAGGATTATCATTATTAGAACGAGTCGGTATGTTGCCATACGCAACACAATATCCCATCACTTTATCGGGTGGTCAACAACAACGTGTTGCAATTGCAAGAGCTTTAGCTGTTAAACCAAATGTATTATTATTTGATGAACCGACTTCTGCACTCGATCCTGAGCGAGTACACGAAGTATTGCAAGTCATGCTACAGCTAGCAAAAGAACATATTACTATGATTATAGTAACGCATGAAATGGAGTTTGCTAAGTACGTTGCAGATCGAATTATCTTTATGGCAGAAGGAATGATTATCGAAGAGGGACCAGCAAAATCAGTCATCGATAATCCTCAAAATGAAATTACGCAACGATTTTTACGCCAGCTAACTGACGAAATTGATTTTGAAATTTAGTTAAAAACTATACTAACTAATGATAATAATTTAACATTTAAAGAGTAAATAAATAAGATAATAGAAATTGACGAATATCTAAACCTTTTGCTAGTTTATGAATATCTGTTAATAATTGCTCTGTTTTAGCTTGATCTTTAATCGCTGAATGCAATTTTAACGACATTTCAGTTTGGCTATATGGGTTTTTAGGAGAACCTTTGGGAATATCAATACGCTGACTTATCTTTTTACCATTTTTAAGAAAAATATCAATAATTACATAACGCCCATTATAAGCTTCTGGATGTGGCGTAAGATGCGTTTGATAACTTCGTTTCATCTTCTGCATTAATTGTTTTATTGCATTTGAAATAGGTTGTGATGAAAACTGCTCAAAACCAAGTGGCAATCCTAAAAGAGTTAATGCTAAAACATATTCAGCCGAAAAACGTCCTTGCTGCGCCAATGAAGGGGTTTTATATATCAGTGCAGCATCACTATTTGGCGGTGCAAAATAAATAACAATATTATTAATATTATCAATTTCAAAGCTAGGATTTTGGTAAAGTAATTGACCTGCATCAGCAACATAAGCAGCAGCTGAACAATAAGAATAATTTTTAAACCATAATCCGGGATCCACAATCTTCCAAGTTTTACCCCAATGACTTAAATCAAAATGTGTATTACCTTGCCCATAAATAGCCAAAAAACCTAATTTATCATCTAAAAAATCCTGAGCGGCATGTATACCAACTCTTAACCATTCAACGGATTGTACAGCATGCTGTGCTGCTAATCCTGCATGTAAAAATTTGATCGGAGTACCCATTAACAAACGCATTCCTGATGCTTGTGTAGCTGCTAATGTTAATGCCTGTGATAAAAAAGGTTCATCATAGAGGTAACAAATAGCAGCAGTGGCAGCAATTCCACCCAAAGTAATAGTTGCATGCCAACCTTTTTCATAATGCTGTGGATTAACACTTTTACCCAACAAAGCCATCACTTCGATACCAATAACATAAGCCGTTAAAAAACGTCGACTATCAACCTTTTGTTCAATACTATCTAATCGAACACTAGCAATAAGAGCGGATAAAATAACGGCTGAAGGGTGGCCTCTAACATCTGAATGTACATCATCATAATCTAAACAATGCGCTTGGAAGCCATTAAAAAGTGCTGCTTGCCTTGCCGTAGCTAACTTTTTTTGACCAATCAGCAAAGCTCTAGTATTTCCACCCTCATCTGCTATCCATGCTAGTAATTTATGAACATCATCTTCCTGACAAGCTTGTAAACTACAGGCAAAATAATCGGTTATCCCCTTGATAGCACAATCAATAACTTGAGGATCACTGATTATTGAAGTATTTTTTATTAAAATACTTAATTGTTGACCTAAATTCATTTTATATTCTCAATAAATACAATAATTAATAAAAATAACCATTTAATAAAATAATTTGCTTTACCATAAGTAACATAGTGAAAAATAAATAAAAAGTTAAAGATTATATGGTTATATTTTTATAACACAAAGTCATAAGCATGAATCTATTTATATAATCATTCTTGGCAATTGTTTTATGTGCTAAGATATTGCCATCAATTGTATTTAACATCACAAAAAATAAGTCTAATTATGTCAATTTGTTATGTTGCTTTAGGGAGCAACCTTGAAGATCCGCTTGCACAAGCTAATCGTGCTATTGAATCATTACGCTGTTTACCTAGCACAAAAGTGGTAGATATTTCACCATTTTACCGAAGTAAGCCCTTAGGGCCACAAGATCAAAATGATTATCTTAATGCAGTAATTAAACTGACGACAAGCTTATCACCTATAGCATTGCTTGATGAACTACAAGCAATTGAAAAAGCACAAGGACGCGTACGCAAAGATAATCGTTGGGGTGCTAGAACCCTAGATTTAGATATTTTACTTTATGATGACTTAGTCATTAATAATGAAAGACTTACTATCCCTCATTATCATATGAAAAATAGAGAATTTGTCCTCTATCCACTATTTGATATCAGTCCTGAACTTATTTTCCCCGATAACGACAAATTGTACGATTTAGTAGCTAAATGCCCTGAAAATGGATTAAAAAAGTGGAATAATTAATTATCTTTATTAATAACATATAGTTGTACTATTTTTTTATTTTTTAATTATAAAAATGATAAAAAAAATTTGCCAAAGGCTGAATTATTGCTATAGTTTAGCGCTTTCAAATAATCTTTACTTAAGGGGATTGCAGTGAAAAAGGAACAAAAAGTAAATACATCTTCTCTTAGCCTGCTTTCAATTGCTGGGCTTGAGCCTTATAAAGAGGCAAAAGGCGAGGAGTACATGAACCCTAAGCAATTGAAACATTTCAAACTTATTTTAGAAGCTTGGCTAACACAGCTACAAGGTGAAATGGGAAAAACAGTTACACATATGCAAGATGAAGCAGCGAACTTTCCAGATCCGGCTGACCGAGCAACACAAGAAGAAGAATTCAGCCTTGAATTACGCGCTCGAGATAGAGAAAGAAGACTCATCAAAAAAATTGAAAAAACGTTAAAGAAAATCGAATCAGACGATTTTGGTTATTGTGAATCTTGTGGTGTTGAAATTGGAATTCGCCGTTTAGAAGCAAGACCAACAGCCGATTTATGTATTGATTGTAAAACGCTTGCTGAACTTCGCGAAAAACAAATGGGTATGTGATCCCAGTTTTATCTATCATTCCAAATCAGACCTATGCATTATATCGGTCGTTTTGCCCCTTCGCCATCTGGACCATTACATTTCGGTTCGTTGGTAACGGCTCTTGGTAGTTATCTCCAAGCTAAATCTTGTCGTGGTAAATGGCTTGTCCGTATCGAAGATATCGACCCACCACGAGAAGTCAAAGGGGCATCATCACTTATATTAAAAACGCTTGAAGCGCTTAATTTATATTGGGATGATACAGTCTTGTATCAATCATCTTGCAGTGAGCGTTACCGCACTGTTTTAAAAACACTAATAGATAAACAACAAGCCTATTATTGTGACTGTACTAGACAACGAATTCAAAACCTAACAAATGGTATTTACGATAACTTTTGTCGTGAACGACATTTATCTATCAATAATAAGCAACAAGTTGCTATACGTTTAAAACAAAATCATCCTATTTTTCAATTTAAAGATCAGATTCGTGGCTTACAAACAGTTGAAAAAGCAAGTGCGCAAGAAGATTTTATTATTCACCGCAAAGACGGCTTATTTGCCTATAACTTAGTGGTAGTTTTAGACGATCATGAACAAGGAATTACCGAAATTGTTCGTGGCGCGGATCTTTTACCTGTTACTGCAAAACAAATCTCACTATATCAACTGCTTGGTTTTTCTGTGCCAAGTTACTGCCATTTACCACTAGTATTAGATAAAAATGGCAATAAACTATCAAAACAAAATCATGCTAGCCCGATTGATTTAAACAATTTTAAAGCGTTAACCGTCCAGGCTTTACAGTTTCTAGGACAATATGTGCCAGAAGATTGGCAAGACGCCACTCAAAAACAGTTACTAGATTGGGCTATACAACATTGGCAAATTGACAATGTCCCAAAACAGAACAGCCAATTATCCACCGATATAAGATAAATTAGGGATGAGCCCTACACGATGATCATGTAACAAATGCTTTTCTGGTTTAATCATTAATGAAGCAAGAATTCTTGCTTTTAATTGTTGTTTCTGTTCTGAGCTTTCCAACAAATCACGTAAATCAACCGCCGCATCACCAAATAGGCAGTAATGTAATTTACCGATAGATGATACACGTAATCGATTGCAACTTTTACAAAAATCTTTTGAATAGGGCATAATCAAACCAATTTTTCCTTGATAATCGCTGTGCACATAAATCTTAGCAGGACCTGATAATGGTTTTTTGGGTTGTAACTCCCACCCCTGCGCAATTAATTGTGTTTCAATAAAACTACCAGACAAGTGATAACGATTAAATATATCATTGCTTTCGCCTGTTTCCATAAGTTCAATAAAACGCAACTCTACTGGAATATTTTTAATCCATAACAAATAATCATTTAAATTATCATTCATGTTTTTCATCAAAACAGTGTTAATTTTGACTTTTTTTATACCTACTTCTAACGATTTATCAACACACTGCAGTAATTCTTTAAGCTTATCTTGACCAGTAATTAATTTAAATAAATGGGGAGTAAAACTATCGATACTAATATTAATCGCATTTAAACCAGCTTGATGCCAATGGTGAATATTTTTTAATAAACGCGAACCATTGGTCGTAATAGCGAGTTCTTTCACGCTGGGATAGGAAGATATGAGCGATAAGATATCAATAAAATCGCGACGCAAAGTGGGCTCACCACCCGTTAACCGAATTTTACGCACACCAAGTTCAGTAAATGTTGCAACAACATTATTAATCTCACTGAGCGACAAAAATTTATGTTCCTTGTTAGGCTGATAACCACTTGGTAAACAGTACTGACACTGAAAATTACACAGCTCGGTAATCGACAAACGTAGATATTGAAATCGACGCTGATAATTATCAACTAATTGCATATATACATTAAACACCTTATCCAAATCGGGAAGCATAACCATTTCTGCGTTATACCGCGGCTAATCCACCATATGAAAATATCACTTAGGTAAAAAAGCTTCAGAGTTTGATTCAGTCTAGCATAGGCTTTATTTTTTGACTATGAGCAAAGTGATTTTTATAACGTGTCTTCTTATTGAACAATTAAAACAGTAACGCTTTCCTAAAATAACACCGCCAAAACAAGAAAATTTTTATAAAAAATCCTCAGATAGATAATTGATTTTATTTTTTCGTTTTAAATTAAAATGAAACACTTACTGGGCGGTGTTTCATTTTGTTAGTAGCGAATTTTGTTCTTTATTTTAGAAAAAAGCGCTTTTACTATCTAACTGCAATAGTGCGTATTTGCGATCTCCCTAGGCTTAGAGTCACATTATACTATGAACTGTTAATCGTATTTTATGCTTATATTAAACTCTTTTACACATTAAAAAAGCTCCATTAAAATATGGACAGATCAAACCTTTAGTACCCACTAACACTCAGAAAACCAATTTAGTTTTTCCCGTAATGCAACAACAGGCCCAATAATAATTAAACTAGGACTACAGGCTTGCAAAGATAATTGTGCTAAATCACATAACTGGCCTGATATTACTTTTTGTTTCGTTGTTGTGCCTTCTTCAACAATTACAATTGGCGTATTTGCATTCATACCGTATTTAATTAATTGTTTTTCGATGTTACTGGCTTGAGATAATCCCATATAAAAAACTAATGTTTGCTTTTCAGCGGCTAAACTCTTCCAGTCAAGGTGACTACCATCTTTCAAATGACCAGTAATTAAACGTACGCTATGAGCATAATCCCGATGCGTTAATGGGATCCCACTATATGCAGAACAACCTGAAGCTGCTGTAATTCCTGGTACTACAGAAAATGGAATATCGGCGTTAAATAATGTTTCGAGCTCTTCACCACCTCGACCAAAAATAAAAGGATCTCCACCTTTTAAACGTACAACACGCTTACCTTTTTTAGCTTGTTGTAAAAGAATCTGATTTATTTGTTCTTGAGGTACACAATGAAAACCTGCTCGTTTACCAACAAAAATACGTTGAGCATCGCGACGAGTTAGATTCATAATTTCATCCGATACTAATCTATCATAGACAATAATATCTGCTTGTTGGATTTGCTGTAATCCCTTTAAAGTCAACAAGCCCGCATCACCTGGGCCAGCACCAACTAACACAACCTCACCACGGGAATCAAGTGAAGTATCAAATAACTCATTAGTGAGTTTTTCAACATGATCTGAATCGCTATTAGCAATCGCTTGAGCTAACCTATCATGAGAAAATAACCTTTCCCAAAACCGACGACGTTCCGTCGCTGTTTGATAGGTTGTTTTAACTTTATTACGTAAATAACCGGCATATTTAGCTAATTTGCCTAAATGTTGAGGTAAAATGGACTCTAGTTTTTCACGCAATAATCGAGCCAAAACAGGAGCATGCCCTTCTGAAGAGACAGCAACCATAATAGGGGAACGATCAATAATTGAGGGCATAATAAAACTCGCATCTTTTGGAGAATCAACCACATTACAAAAAATACGCCTTTTTTCCGTCTCAATACTCACTCTTTGATTAGTTTCCTGACAGTCTGTTGCCGCAATAACTAACCATTTATCATCCAGTAATTCAGCATTAAACTCCCCTTGAACTAAAACTAGTTGTTTTTGTTCATTCCAGCATATGAATTGCTCGTTAAATTCATGCGCATTGACAGTTAAGCGGGCACCAGCTTCAAGTAATAATCGAGCTTTACGTTCAGCAACTTCACCGCCACCGACTAATAAGCAATCACGGTTTTCTAGCTTACAAAATAAGGGGAAATAATCCATAACACCTCAAAATAAAACATTATCTGTTTAAAAATTTATTAACAACTAACCTTTAATAATAGAAATTTATTAATTATCCTATTGTTAATTGCTTTGTTATTTTTTTATCACTAATTATGATTAAAACCAAATGTAATCCTAATTAATTTAACGTCTTTGGGGGATTGCTTACCATGCTTTCCCCCTTATATTGGTTATTTTAACCACATTTCCTGAATTAAACAGTTATTAAGGTCGATCTTCTTTGGGTGTTGAATACCAGTATCCCAGTCCCATAAATAATGCGCCAGAAACAATATTTCCTAATGAAACCCATAATAGATTATGACCAATTCCAGCTAATGTGTAAGCATCACTATGATGACCAAACCATGAAAGTGAAAAAAGTGTCATGTTCGCGACGGAGTGTTCATAACCACAAGCAATAAATGCTAACAAACACCACCAAATAGCGATAAACTTTGCCGAACCTTCAACTCGATTAGCCATCCAAATCGCTAAACAAACTAACCAGTTACATAAAATACCTCTAAAAAATAATGCCGAAGCTGAAGCAGATGTTTTTGCTAAAGCCGCTGCATGAACCAAACTAGTATCCGTTGATAATAGAGGTGTTGAAGCATAAAAATACAATGCAGCAACAAAAATTGAACCTAATAAATTTCCTAACCATGTTTGTGGCAATACTGTCCACATTTGGGTATGAGTAATTTTTTTGCATTTTACTCCTAGGGTTAAAAACATGGTATGCCCTGTAAATAATTCAGAGCCAGCAATTACAACCAATGTTAAAGCAATACCAAACGTTGCTCCCATAAGTAAAGGTCTTATTGATGGTTCAACAAGGTTTCCTAAAGTAAAAATCAAAATAATACCTATTCCTACATAAGCCCCAGCCATAGCAGAACTTAGCCAAAAACCAAATGGGTTCGTTTTTGACAAACGAACAATACGCGCAGCATTTGCTGCACATTTATTAATTGTCTCTGTATACATAATTAATTTATCCTTTTAAAAATACATTTAGCGCGACTTTACTTGTACGATCCCATCGTCATTAACATCTACTTCATAATGGGGGATTGAATATTGTTCATCTTCAAAACAATAACCATCTTTTAAACGAAAGCGTTGCTTTTTAAGCGGACTTGCCACCCATAACTCATTTTCATGTTCTGCTATAATGCCTCGGGATAAAACACTTGCCTTAGCAAATGGATCAATATTACTAATCGCATAAAGCTCAGCATTATTATAAGGGCGAAAAATAGCCACATGATCATTACCAACAAGTGCACAAACTCCTGTGCCAGGTAAAATCTCATCAAGTTTACAAATAGTTATCCATTGACTCATATTATTCCCCTAACATTACTTTACGTTCTTCTGCTGTTGCTGGGCGATGCTGAGCACGCTCAGGTACGATTTGGACATTCTCATCACGTTTGTTACTATTAATAAAATGAGAAAATCGAATTTGACCTTCTGTATTTTCAACAGCTTCCTTCCATTCACATACCATTAATTTACGTAAGCGTGTCATTTCACTTTCTAACTCAGCATTTATGCCTAATTTATCGTCAATAATAACACTACGTAAATAATCAATACCGCCATCTAAATTTTCAAGCCAGACTGACGTCCGTTGTAATTTATCTGCGGTACGAATATAAAACATAAGGAAACGATCAATATATCGAATTAGTGTATTTTTATCGAGATCAGCAGCAAGTAAATCAGCATGACGAGGCTTCATACCACCATTACCACACACATAAAGATTCCATCCCTTTTCAGTAGCAATAACACCAATATCTTTACCTTGAGCTTCGGCACATTCACGCGTACAACCTGATACGCCTAGTTTAAATTTATGTGGTGCACGAATGCCTTTATAACGGTTTTCTAGCTCAACGCCCAAACCAACACTATCTCCGACACCGAATCGACACCAAGTACTACCTACACAGGTTTTTGCCATTCTTAATGCTTTGGCATAAGCATGACCACTCTCAAAACCAGCCTCAATAAGCTCCTTCCAAATAGCTGGAAGATCGTCTTTTTGTGCTCCAAATAAGCCAATGCGCTGTGAACCAGTAATTTTAGAATAGAGCTGATATTTTTTAGCTATTTGACCAACAGCAATTAATCCTTCTGGAGTAATTTCACCACCAGCACTACGCGGAATTATCGAATAAGTACCATTTTTTTGAATATTACCTAAGAAAATATCATTACTATCTTGTAGAGGAATCAAATTATCTTTAAGAATATAATCATTCCAACATGAAGCTAATAAAGATCCGACGGTAGGTTTACAAATTTCACAGCCATAACCTTTACCATGTTTTTTAATCACTTGCTCAAAAGACGTTAGGCCCTCAACACGGATAAGATGATATAACTCCTGACGAGAGTATTTAAAATGTCCGCATAATGCATGGCTGACCTCAATGCCTTGTTTAGCTAACTCTAAATTAAGAATTTGTGTAACAAGTGGAATGCAGCCTCCACACCCAGTCCCAGCTTTAGTTTCAGCTTTTATTGCTGCAACCGTATGACAACCAGCATTAATGGCATTAATAATTTTTTCTTTAGTCACATCAAAACAAGAGCAAATCTGTGCTGAATCGGGAAGCGCATCAACACCCATAGCTGGTTTTGCTCCTGCATGTGCAGGCAGTATCAGCGTATCTGGATGTTCAGGTAGATCCATATCATTAAGCATTAATTGCAATAAATTACTATAATCTGACGTATCGCCAACCAATACCGCACCCAAGAGTTTTTTATTATCATTCGAAACAACCAATTTTTTATAAACTGGCGTTGTTTCATCTAAATAAACATAACTATGACACCCTATTGTTTTTGCTTTAGCATCGCCAATGCTACCGACATCGACTCCCATCAGCTTTAGCTTAGCGCTCATATCGGCGCCTTCAAATTTATCTGTTTGTCCCATTAAATGCGCTAAGGCTATCTGAGCCATTTTGTAGCCCGGTGCAACTAAACCAAAAACCTTGTTTTGCCAACAAGCACATTCACCAATAGCATAAATATCAGGATCCGAAGTTTGGCAATAATCATTAATAACAATTCCCCCACGAGGACCAATTTCTAACTCGCATTCTTGAGCTAATTTATCGTTTGCTCTAATGCCAGTTGAAAAAACAATAAAATCGACTTCAAGTGCAGAGCCATCCGCAAATTGCATGATTTTCCCAGCAGGTGTATGAATAATTTCTTGAGTATTTTTACTGGTGTGAACACCTACCCCCATCTCCTCAATTTTACGACGCAGTTGTTCTCCACCCTGAACATCCAACTGTTCGGCCATAAGCACTGGAGCAAACTCAACCACATGCGTTTCCATACCTAAGTTTTTTAAAGCTCCAGCTGCCTCAAGTCCAAGCAATCCACCACCTACAACAGCGCCTTTTTGACAACGCTTTGCACATTCCTGAATAGCATCAAGATCTTCAATCGTACGATAAACAAAACAATCCGAACCATTAGCACCTTTAATCGGTGGTACCCAAGGATAAGATCCTGTCGCAATAATCAATTTATCATAAGCAACAATTCGCCCTTGTTGAGAATGAATCTCCTTACGCTGACGATTAATTAAAATAGCCCGTTCATTAAGTAAGACTTTAATATTATTCTCTTCGTATAAACCTTCACGAACTAGAGAAAGCGCTTCTGCTGTGTGACCAGAAAAATAAGAAGAAAGATGTACCCGATCATAGGCAAGACGAGGTTCTTCACAAAAAATAGTAATATTGAATTGATTGGGCTGCATTTTATCAATTAACTCTTCAATAAAACGATGCCCAACCATCCCATTACCAATAATAACGAGGTTGGTTTTACTCATACATAACTCCAATTTTAATTTAATTAAATTGCTAAAAAATTTTAATTTAATAACATTGTATGAAACTGTACATAGAATATAATTACCCTCAAGGATTACTACTTTAGTAGTATTTAAATATCAACTTGCTAAAACGCACTTAAAATAATTGCCAATTTTAACTAAACCAGTATAATTAGCCGACTAAATAAATTGAGTAATAAAAATTGAATTACAATTCAAGAAAGCTGCCTTCACGTGAAACCTTAGCTCGAGCGCAAAGATTTAACGATGAAATCGTTGATGTTTCTGGTGTTGATCTGGTTTTGAGCTTAATAACAACGGCCGATCTAATTCGTGCTAATATCTATGCGCAATTAGATAAAGATTACGGCGTTTCTGAAGGTAAGTTTGCCTTATTGATGTCATTGTTTTCAGAAGGTGAAACCTGTGCCAGTGATCTTGCTTTGCGCATTGGTGTCACACCTGCGACAGTATCAGTAATGGTTAAACGAATGCTGGCAGCGCCAGAGCCTTTAATCTCGATGTCAAAAAGTGGTGATGATGGTCGTTCTCGATTAATCACTTTAACACATACAGGCGAAAAGCTGATTCAAAATGCATTACCCAATCACCTAAAATCAATTCGCGCTTTTGCACAAGTACTCAATTCGCAAGAACAAGAGTCTTTAATATTGATGTTACGTAAATTATTACGAAAATAACGGACTTTAATCATTAAAGTTCTTCATTTCACTTAAATAGTTAGCTGACTAAATAAATGGAAAATAAGCTATATATGAAAAAAAATGTCAAAATTCCTGTTATCTTTTTACTCCTGCTAATCTTTGGCTCATTTTTAATCTTTTTAGGTTCAAGAAATGATGCGGTCTCGGTTGCCAAAAGCATCAAATCTGGTGTATTAACTGCCGATGAGATTAATATTGCCTTTCAAAATGTCGGCGGAAAAGTCACCAAGCGATTTGTAGAAGAATCACAAATAGTAAAAAAAGGTGATCCTTTAATGCAATTAGAAGATATCGATACCAAACTAGCTATCGATCGACTGCAAGCTTTAGTTGATAGCCAAAAGGCGGCAGTAAACCAAGAACAAAAAAATATTGAAATCACTGAAAGTGAAACCAACCTTTCAGAATTATCAACTTGGCGAAAAATAGAAGAAGTGCAAGCCAATTTAGAAGCAGCGAAATCGGCTCGATACCTAGCTAATACTGAATTTGATCGCCAAACCCAATTACGTAAATCGGGGGGAAACTCGCAGTCACAACTTGATAATGCTCGCAATGTTTTTATTAATGCAAAAATGCAAGTTATTCAAATTGAAAGCCAACTTTCTACCTTAATGATTGGTGCGACGCCTGAACAAATTAGCCAATTTGAACAAACAAAAAATGCAACAGGAATGACAATACAATCAATCTTAATTGCACGACAAAAACTGCAAAACCGCCAAAATCAATTAACACAGCTTCAATCACAACTCGCGCAAGGCGAAGCTGAATTAAAACAACTACAGCTTAATTATGATCGACTAACATTAAGAGCACCCGAAGATGGAAAAGTATTAAAACTTATGTTTGAAGATGGTGAAATGGTACCAAACGGTGCGCCAGCAGTCTTATTAGAAACCGATCGTAAATATATCGACATTTATGTGAATGAAAAAATGGTTAATGATTATCAACCAGGCACAACGGTTACAGCAAATGTAATTGCACTTAACAAAGAAGTAAAAGGAAAAGTTCGCTTTGCCACCGCTGCGCCATCATTTGCTGATTTACGCATGACACGAGAACGAGGTCAAGCTGATTTAACCTCTTATCAAGTTAGAATTTACATAGAATCAATTCCTAAACTATTAACTGGAATGACACTTGAGGTTGAAAAATGATGCAAAACATCATTAAATCCATGCTTGAAGAGCTTGACGCCATGTTGTCTGGCCATTTTATACCTTATTATAAAGTTTCGCTTGGCTTAGCTGCTATTGTTTCGCTTGTTTTTTCAATTGTATTAAGTCATGGAGCTGTGTTTGAAGGAAAAATTGCGGTTATTGATCTTGATGGTTCTCATTATTCGACTGAATTAATTAGCAAAGTCAATACATCGCCTTATATTGAAGTGACAGAAGTAATAAGATCGCCAGTAAATCCAATAACATTGGTTTCACACGACCGTAATTTAGGTGTTTTATATATTCCTAAAGGTCTAGAAAAAAGCTTAAAAAAAGGCGATCAAACCGTACGCCTAGGCTATTTTGCTGATGATACAAACGATGCACAAAATGCCAAAGTACTACAAAGCCTTAATGAATATATTCCAGAATTGGGGGCTGAACTTAGTGTTGGTAAAGTTGCAGCATTAGGACTTGGTAAAGAAGGCATTGAAGCAACTTTATCACCAATGCAACTTAAAACACGATATATGTTTAATCCAGCAAGCTCGTCCACCATATCGACGATTATATATTTTGTCTACTTTTTCTCGTCACTGACTTACGGCCTAACCTCATTAATGATTATTGGCCGCTTGAAAGTAACTGGCATGTGGGAACAAACAATAGAAAGAGGACTCTTACCTTTATTAGCAAAAACAATCCCTTATGCACTATTTTTTACAACAGCATTAACGCTTATCACAGCCATACTTGTTATATTTGGACAACTGCGTTTTGACGGTAACTATTTTGCTTTTGTACCGAGCATATTTATGACAGGATTAGCATTTGGTTGGCTAGGATTGTTACTGTCTTGGAAAACTAACAACCCAGGAGAAGGCGCTGGTCGAATGATTTTCTTAGTACCTCCAGGGTTTATCATGGGCGGTTCAACAATGGCTGTGGGAATAATGCCAATTTGGACTTACTATGTCAGCCATGCTTTCCCATTAGTTTGGTTATTTAAATTTTTCCGCGATTTTGCCATGCGAGGGCGTTCACTGATTGATATGTTAGCAACTTATGGGGCTTTCATCATCTATTTAACGATTATTGCTTTTGTCGTGATGATATTTGTTGAGCGAGCAAAAAAGACAGAAAAGAACTAATTTTTGTCAAAAACTTTCAGGTAACACCTACGTTTAAGTAAAAATTTGATACAACATCACATCTTTTTTACCCCCCTAGGTGAATTTTCACCTAGGGTGAAATTTATTATTGATACCTCCTTTTGTTTTGGAGTATCACAACAATAACTTTATAAAGCTGATGCTCACTAAAGCAACTTTTCCAATCACAAAATTTAGATAACCGTGCCAAATAAAATACTATTCACACAATAACTCAAATCACTTCCCCTATAAAAACTACCTTTAAGTTATCATCTAAACGATTCAAACCAAATTTCATCAAACTCTTCTTGATAACGCTGTAGTTTAAAATAAAGCGGAATACAAACTGCAATCACCGATAAAAAAGTACTCAAAACAATTATTGATAATATTTCCTTTAATTCAATATAATTAACAGCCAATAAAGCAACAATAGAATACAGGCAAAAAACAAGACTAAAAAAATAAACCGTTGGGAAAATCAATAATTCATCATTTTCTTCGATACGTTGGATGGTTCTATCCGATAATTGCATAATATAAATTTCATTACTTCCTTGCGCAGCAATCATTTGCCCCTTTTGTCCCTGATTTACCCCATCAGCAGCCAGTGCTAATGCAAGCCATGCATGGCTTTCGCTTAATTTACCTAAATTAAGATCTAATGGATAAACTTTATTTGGCGCAATTATAATTTCGCCATTAATATCAAAAAATGTCTCCTTTAAAATATTTAATGCAGAAGAAGATAAAGATGTCGTCCATAATTGATTAACTCGTTTCTTTTCAACCTGCTCGGCTTTAATTAAATAACCAATATCATCACTTAAATCAGTAAGTTCAGTTTTAAGAGGTCGAAACACTCTTAATTTGGATAGATTTAATGCTTTTTTAACATTAGAAAATAATAATGCACAGCAATATTCACTAAAAGATAATTGGTTCTTAACATCGTATACCAAATTAATCATTAAAATAGATTCATCATATTTTGTATCTATCCATTCATGGATGATTTCAGGCGAAGGTATGCAATCGGATAACACAATATCAGACTCGTTAATATTAATATGATTTGAACGACAATAATTAGCTAAAATCATAACCGCAGCCTCTGAACTTTGAGTCATATTTAATAGCACTTTGATTTTTGACAAGCTATTAATTTTAGCTTTCATTGGCATAATAATTTTTTCAAACACATAAAATAGTGGTGAGCTGCTCATTTCATGTATAACTGAAATCGGCATTACTTTATCGGGATTCATTGGTTGACTGCCTTCTAGCCCCATAACTTTTAAAGCAAGATTATCGATTTCTGTTAAATAACAATAATCAACTAACCCAATTGATTTTCTTGCCCATATCTGCCATCTTGCTAGTTTATTTTTAATATTTAAATTAAAAAATAGAGCTTCAATTAATTGTGAATGGTAATAACTATAAATAAACCCCGTTATAGATAAACTAAAAAATAGCGGTACGATAACAAGATAAAAGCCCCCTAATAATAAATTAGATAGCACACTATTTTCATTAATGAGTAACACTATAAATTCAAAAAAAATGGCGCTCAACACAAAAACCAATAAATAAACCCAGATAGAAAAATTCTTAGGTAGTGCTTTTTCTGGTATGTTAGGTACTCTCCATTTCATGCTTCACTCCCTACAACAGATAATGTTGAAATAAGCTCACAGCCGCAAGCGGCTTTACAACCATTAATGGCAACAGATCGATTATACATTTTCCAAGTCGGATGCCCGTCAACAATATTATTTACACCATGCCCCTTTATCGGACACGATACCTGATCGCCAACTAATGCAACTGGCTTACCGTCAAAAATAGCACCAGATGCACTTATCACACATCCTCCATGGGTATGCGGATCGCCTAATCGAATTACACCTTTCATAAAGTCATTCCTAAAATTAGCCTAAAATATTTTTACCTTTCCGCCCCAACCTCACAACGTATTTTGTCCCAACCTTGATAAGGTTCAGGTTTTAGATTTTTTATTGAATTTACCCGTAATTGATATTCTTTATTATCAATAAGGCTATCATAGGCTCCAAATCTAGAGCTATCCCTAACCCTTTCATCAAAAAATGCCGCTGATGGGTAAAAAATTTGATAGTTGCTTAATCCATGTTCATAATCAATTCGATTATATCTATAAGAAGCCCCAAATATCACCTCATGATTTTTTAAGACAAAATAGCCGGTATTACCCGAAATAGTAATCGGTGTATTTGGTTTTCCCGGTTCATAATAAGTATCCTCAATTGGCGAATCATCCACCCCAATAAAATAATCAACTTCTTCTCCTGGTACTGCTGCCATTGGGGAAACCATCGCTTTTATAAAATGTCTGCCACCATCGACTGAAAAAACAAAATCGGACAGATCATTGGTGGGAATAGCAATATACTGTTTGCCAGGGTTATAGTAGTTAAATTTCGGTAAATGATAAGCTGTATAAAATCGTTTGGTAATTAAGGTATGAATATTATTTTTATCATCATGATACCAAATCAATCCACTGCAATTTTCGCCTTGTAACTCTAAATAACGATCAGCGTCATAACGATAAATCACCTGCCGCTTTTTACTGACATAATAAAAGGAATAATCTAGCAAATCACCATTTCTGGCAATACTATGGAATAATTGATAACCTTCTTTGGGTAATGGTTTAGGCCACATAAGTGGCATTGGCTCGGTGGAGGGGAATGGCGCAAAAGTCGATAAAATCACGACCAAAACCACGGGTACAACAAATAACATTATCAACAATTTAGTTATTTTCTGTTTCATGCCTTAATTCCTTATTTAGCTGTGCCTAACAAGTGTTGATAGACCTCTAACACGGTATGGTTATCGGGCAATTTAGTTCCTTTGGCATTATAATCGCAGCGCATTTTATCCCAACCAGTATAGTCACTTGGAATTGGGGGAATACTTTCAGGGATAATTTGGCTTCTGCCTAAAATAGCTTCTTGTTCAAGCTGTTCTTTTTTCGATAACATATACCAACCTTTGGTGCCAAATGGCGCTTCTGATGCATAAAGCTGACCATCTTTGCCTAAAATAAAAGCCTGATCATTCACCACATCGTATTGCGGTGAATCATGATTACCTAAATAATGCCCAACCCCTAAATGGGTACTTCTAAATGAACGCCCCCCATCAATTGAGGTTTCAAAGCCTGCAAGATCAGAATAAGGAATAGAAATATAATTTTTAGCTGGATGCCGATAGGGTTCAGTGTAAATACGCCAAGAATGAGGTGCTATACTGAAATAAACTTGTTCTTTATCGTCAATAAAATAAGCTTGCCCTTCACATCGATAGCCTGTCAATAAAATATAACGGTTTTCATCAAAACGGTACACAATTTGCGAAGGAGGAACAATGGTAGGCTTTCGTATATTATTAACTGGCGAAAGTGCCAATATCCCCAAGATAAAGAACAGATAACTCACCATTTGCCATCGCTCACGATATTGCTTAATTAGCATAATAATAAATAATGCTCCCCCTATAAGGGTCGATAGTATTGCTAACATCATCATTACCTTTCCGCCCCAACCTCACAACGTATTTTGTCCCAACCTTGATAAGGTTCAGGTTTTAGATTTTTTATTGAATTTACCCGTAATTGATATTCTTTATTATTGAGCATTTTTTTATAAGCACCAAACTTAGAGCCATCTCTAACTCTTTTATCAGAAAATGCCGCTGATGGGTAAAAAATCTGAAAATTCCAAAGACCATTTTCATAATCAAAATCACGATAATTATGTGAAGCCCCAAATATTACCTCACCATTTTTTAAAACAAAATAGCCGGTATTACCTGAAACACTAATAGGCTCATTAGACTTAGTAATTGAATCATAAATTGCTTGAATTGGCGAATCATCCACCCCAATAAAATAATCAACTTCTTCTCCTGGTACAGCTGCCATTGGGGAAACCATCGCTTTTATAAAATGTCTGCCACCATCGACTGAAAAAACAAAATCGGACAGATCATTGGTGGGAATAGCAATATACTGTTTGCCAGGGTTATAGTAGTTAAATTTCGGTAAATGATAAGCTGTATAAAATCGTTTGGTAATTAAGGTATGAATATTATTTTTATCATCATGATACCAAATCAATCCACTGCAGTTTTCGCCTTGTAACTCTAAATAACGATCAGCGTCATAACGATAAATCACCTGCCGCTTTTTACTGACATAATAAAAGGAATTTTTAACAACAAATCCATTATTGGTTACATAATAAAAGAGTTGA